>DHIM01000335.1:0-1645 GCA_002403785.1 Clostridium sp. UBA4746 | reverse complement strand
CGAATTTGTTACTTCTAATCCTTTAATCACAGATTTCTTTTCGCTAAATTCATCAAAACTTATCTCTTCCCTAACATACCTTTTTTTCAATAGTTCCATACTTTTCTCAATAGAATGATTTTCCTTTTGTTTATATAAGAGAAAGACTATTAAACAGATTACTATCAATATAACTAAAATAGATAATATATAAGAACCATAAAAACCATATCCCATATAACGCCCATGCCTCATAAAATTACTCCTTTCCTGCTTGCTTTATACATATAGTAGCATTTTAAAAGGGTTAAAATGTGGAATAATTGTGACAAAACAAAAAAAAAAATCCACCTAATTTATAAGCGGACTTCTTCTTAAAATTTTAAAAAAGTTATTTTGATTTTTGTTCCCACATTTACTTCACTTTCTATTCCTAGTTCACAGTTTAAAAGCTTAACTAGATGTTTAGCAATAGAAATCCCTAAACCCGTACCTTTATCTGAGTACTTTCTAGCCTTGTCTGCTTTGTAAAATCTTTCCCCGATAAAAGGTATATCCTCTTTGGAAATACCTATGCCGTAATCAGTTATTGTTATTGATAGAGTTACCCCAAAATTTATAGCAAGTTGTATTTTACTGTTTTCAGTAGAAAACTTAATTGCATTATCTATAAAAATAATTAACAGTTGCTTAAGTTTATAGTAGTCACTCCAAACTGGAGGCAAATTATCTTCAGATGTTAATTCTAGTTCTATATTTTTTTCTTTAGTTATCGGTCTTAATACTCTTATTATATCTCGAAGTAAGGCTTTAATATCTAGCTTTTGAAAATCTATTGCTACTTTACCAGCTTCTAGTTTACTTAAATTCAGCAAATCTGCTACCATTGCCTCGAGTCTTTTTGTCTCTTGTAGTAATCTAAAATAATTTTCGTGGACTTCTTTTTCAGGGATTATCTCGTCATAAAGTCCTTCAAGGTTTCCCCTTATTATAGTTAGTGGTGTTCTAAATTCATGAGACACATTTGCTACGAAGTCCTTTCTCATTTGCTCTAGTTTCTCTTGCTGCCTAATATTATATTCGAGCCTCGATGATAATATATCAAAAGAAGTTGATAACTCTCCAATCTCATCATTTTGGTATATGTTTGTTTTAGCCCTAAAATTCCCATTTGTCATTTGCTGGGCTGCTTCATTAATTACTTTAATAGGTTTTGTTATATTTTTAGAAAAATAGAAGCCTAATAAACCAGCTATAACTACTTCTCCAAAAAGTGCAGCAATTAAATATATAAAAAATTCATTCATAGAATTAGATAAATCAAAAGTAGAAGAGTGAACAATAATAACTCCTATTATGCTTTTATTACTATTTCTAATTGGAACTGCCGCACTCATCATATTCTCGTCATAGTAAGCATTGTATCCTTGCATTGTTTTTGAGTTACCCTTTAAAGAGCTTGTAATAATTTCTGAGTAGACCTTTTCAAGCTCAATGCTTCTTGCTAAAGTATTATCACCATTTTCATAAATTGTTCTGATCTCACCCTTTAAGTTAATTATCCATACTTTTGTATTATCGAATGAACTGACTCCCTTTAAGATATCTTTATACTCCTTTGATTGCATATCCTTTTCAATAAACGGTTCTAATACATTTTCTAGTA
>DHIM01000324.1:1097-4551 GCA_002403785.1 Clostridium sp. UBA4746 | reverse complement strand
ATAATGAATATAATATAAATAAAACAAACAATCCAGATATTTTTCTATTTAAAATCTAATATATATTTACTTCTAAAAGGGGATATGCCAATGGTTTGTAAAGAATATTTGTTGGATACTAATATAGTTATAAAAGTTTGGAATAAATATCCTACCTTACTAGATACTATTGAAAATATAAAATGTATTGATTTTAAAATCTCTGAGGATATAGCCGGAGAGTTATCAGTTAAAGAGTATGCAAAATTTAATGAAGATTTTGTGCTTTCCAACAAATTTTTGAAGTTATTAGGACACATCATTAGTAATAATGGTCCTAATTTTAGCAAAGAGTCCATACCAAGTGATATTATTAAGTATGAACAAAACAAAAAAATATATTTAGCTAATGGTGATAAAATTTCTATAAATGACTATAGTCTAATTGATATTTGCGAAAACAATGTAAACTATATTCTCGTCACTGATGATAAAAAACTAATTCGAAATGCAAAGACTATTTTGAATCCTTCAAGGGCATTAAATTTCGAAGAATTTCTTGATGAGTTAAAGGAACTAAATGTATTATAATAATAAAAAAAGTATAAGAGGCTGTTTCCCCTGGGGAATTACAGCCTCCTATACTTTTTTATTATTTGCATGTATTTTCCATATATTTAATACAATTTATTATTAGTACCCCTAATATTTATTTTATATTTTTTTCTAAATACTGTTTAAATCTAAAATTCCACAATTCAAAAGTCTTAGGACGTTCTTCACAAACTACTTCTAAAAATTGTTCTACTACACCTAAGTTGTTTAACCCTTTCATTAGATGTCTAGGGTAGATTACGTTTTTGGAGTAATTATTTTTAGGGTCAATCACATTAATTGAAAAGTCATCCATTAAATATAAATCTTTACACCTAATATCTAATCTATTAAATTTAAGCTTTTTGAATTCTTCAATAAGCTTAATTATGTTGAGTGATATTACTTTATTAATACCATGCCTCTTAATGTATTTATCTAAACGTTGCCCATTTGCAAAATCTCGCACAATATAGTATGCTCCATGTTCGTATACTTTAGGAAAGTATTTACTTTTTCTAGTTTTTATAAAAATATTGTATTCGCCCTCACAAACTTTTTTATTTTTAAAAATTTTTATTATTCTATTGTTGGGGAGCAAATAAACTATTCCATTATGACCAGAACCCAAAAACTCTGATGTTCTAAGCATTTTTTCAACCCTACTATTTAATTGAATATAGTAATTCCTGTCTTCATTCATATTATCATCTTCTTTATAAGAAATATTACTATATTATATGATGAAAGCTTGTAAGTATTTCCTATAAATATAAATATATTATATAAGAAGTTAATCTATGTCATTCGTAATATATTATGAATTATTTTATATACTACAATATTTTAATTTCTAGTAAAGTATTTCCACTTAAGCAATAGTCCTTTTCATACACCGATAAATTAATTGGTATGCCCTTTTCATTTTCTATTTGCACGACGCTTTCGGTAAACTTAATATTTAAAAGTGCATCTCTAAACATTATCTTAAAGGAGCATGAGTTCCAGCGTTTAGGGAGAAGTGGGTTCAAAATTAATTTACTATCACTAACACGTAAACCTCCAAATCCATGGACAACAGCTAACCAGGTTCCTGCCATACTAGTAATGTGGCACCCGTCATTTGTGTCATTGTTATAATTATCAAGATCAAGCCTAGCTGTCCTTAAATACATCTCATATGCTTTATCATAGTTTTTGATTTTTGCGGCTAAGATAGTATGGATACAAGGGGACAATGATGACTCATGTACTGTCCTAGGTTCGTAAAAATCAAAATTCAGTTTAATTGTATCAGTATCATATTCGTTTTCAAATAAGTAAAGACCTTGAAGTACATCTGCTTGTTTTATAAAACATGAGCGTAGTATTCTATCCCATGACCAGTTTTCACTTAATGGTAAAATTTCTTTATCAAGTTCTTTAACCAATATTTGTTCTTTATCCATATACCCCTCTTGTTGAAGAAAAATTCCAAGCTCTTCATTACAAGGATAGTACATATTTTTAATAATATTTCTCCATGTGATTAGTTCATTTTCTTTTATATTAAGTTTTTCAATAAGTTCAGTGCATCTCTTAGGTTCATTTAGACTTAAATAATTCATAACTTTAAGGGTATACTGCAAAGTCCAGCAGGCGATTTTATTGGTATACCAATTATTATTTACATTATTTTCATATTCATTCGGTCCAGTGACACCTAATATAACATATTTCCCTTTACTATCTGAGAAGGTAGTTCTTTGAGCCCAGAATCTTGATATTGCTGTAAGGACATCAAAACTAAATTCACCAAGGCAAGATTTATCTCCAGTATAGTTAATATAATTGTATATGGCATAAGCTATTGCTCCATTTCTATGAATCTCTTCAAATGTTATTTCCCATTCATTATGACATTCCTCACCATTCATTGTCACCATCGGAAATAGAGCTGCTCCATTTATAAAGCCTAACTTTTCAGCGTTTTTTATGGCTTTGTCCAACTGATTAAATCTATATAACAAAAGATTTTTAGCCACCTTTTTATCTGTTGTACTTAGATAAAATGGAATGCAGTAAGCTTCAGTATCCCAGTAAGTTACTCCACCATATTTTTCACCAGTGAATCCTTTTGGCCCTATATTCAGTCTATCATCTTCTCCTGTATATGTCTGATTTAATTGAAATATATTAAATCGAATGGCTTGCTGCGCTGAAACATCACCCTTAATAACTATATCACTTGCCTGCCACTTTTTACTCCAAGCATCAGACTGCTCTTTTAATAATATATCAAATCCATCTTTTTTAGCTCTATTTGATATTTTTTTTGTTATTTCAATTAATTCAGCTATTTCATAATATCTTGATGATGTATTTGCTACATATTTATAAATTATAATTTCATCATTTTCAATACAATCTACAAAAGAAGTGCTCGCAACATATTTAACGTTTTGATCTAGCACTACAATTGGTTTTATTGTTTCACCATTTTTAGTTAATTTATATGTCATATATGTACAAATATAAAAGCCTAATTTTTTAGTTTTTAATAGTAAGTATGCTTCATCTGGCTCGACTCCTTTTGAAATCTCATCCCAAAACTTCTCATCATAATTTGAGTCAAAATTGAAAACATCTCCATCAATGTAAGGTGTAATTTCTAATTTACCACAAAAATTTAATGGTTTTATAGAATACTTTAATGCACCTACTTCACCACGTGACATACTTATAAATCTTTTAGTCTTTACTTCAATCTCATTGCCATTTATAAGTGCAGCATTAAAGCTTCTTTGTAAATAACCTTCTTTCATATTTAATATTCTTTTAAAGTCTTTTACGATGCACGTTGCAAGATCTAAAGTCTGTCTCTTATACACATCTGACGCTG
>DHIM01000324.1:663-931 GCA_002403785.1 Clostridium sp. UBA4746 | reverse complement strand
ATGCACGTTGCAAGATCTAAAGTAATATCATTAATTTTAATGTTTATACCAATCCAATTTGTTGAGTTTAAAACCTTTGCAAAATATTCTGGGTATCCGTTTTTCCACCAGCCAACCCTTGTTTTATCTGGATAGTAGACACCAGCTATATAATTCCCCTTAAGAGATTTACCACTGTACTTTTCTTCAAAATTTCCTCTTTGTCCCATATATCCATTACCTAAGCTAAAAATGCTCTCAGACATTTTATTATTATTATCATTAAGAC
>DHIM01000324.1:0-450 GCA_002403785.1 Clostridium sp. UBA4746 | reverse complement strand
CTTTATTTTCTATAAAAACAAAAATTATTAATTTATTTATTTGCATATTTTATACTACAAATATAATCTTTTTTAAAAATAATTGTTTTAATATTTTAAATAATTTTCTCATTTATCTTTATGTTTTACCCTATTGTAATATAATAATATTAAATTATGTATTTGTGAATGCGTTTAATAAATATTTCTTATTATATTTTTATGAAAAGTATAATAAGAATAGTCTACCATATTTATTATTTTTTTCATATGATACAACCACTTAGATAATATAGTATTGCTTAATATTATATTTAATAATATAATGAGAATGAATATATATACAATCCCAATATTTACACAAATTAACTTTAATGAGAATTAATTAAGTAACTCTAAATTTAGAAGGTTATTTTTAGAGATGTTTACATATTATAAAGAAGTAGCTCTTATAATATCTTATATTTAAAC
>DHIM01000226.1:1489-4626 GCA_002403785.1 Clostridium sp. UBA4746 | reverse complement strand
CACTAGAACCTGAATCTAGCGCGCGTGTCATGTCGCACCCCGCGTTGGTGCGTGGATTGCAACATAACTCCGATACGATAGACGTCAATTTTCAGGAAGTCGGTTATAGTGTTTTAGTTAACTAAGAAATTTAAATTCTACCGCCTCACTGCTTAACTGTTGCTTGCTGCACACTCTACCGTTATCTTCCACGAGGTATTCGCCGCATTAATCTTTAGTGAGTATTGACCGGGAGTTATGTGCAAATATGATACATCGTTCCCCGTGCCCTTCATGCTAGCGAGTAATTCTACTAAGGTGCCTTGGCTATCATGTACATAAATCTGGATAATTCCGCGTACGTTGGTCGTTTCCAAATTTATACGTGTGTTCTCTGTAACGGCAAAGTTCTCAGTATCCTCTGTACCGTCGTTTCCGGACCATGAATTTGTTACGGTCCATTTCTTTTCTGGGGTTATTTGCTCAGGGGTTTTATCTGCCACCTTAGCTGTAATTGAAGTCGAGTATATATGAGCACTAGATGCAGACATGATCCCGCCTAAAATCGCTAATACCCCGACTCCAATAAGTAACTTTTTAACGAGGCTTTTAAACTTAGTCCCACATTGCTGGCAGACCTTTGCAAGTTTAACTGCCTCTGTTCCGCATGATTTACACTTCTTGGTTTTAACATCCGTAGTATTATCGCTCATTAAATCTCTCCATAATATTAAAATATTTTTTAACACATCTTTTCAAGGTTCTGCGTTTTATGAGTTTTTCCTGCCCTCCAACATTCTTAATGATTTTCCGATATTTTCTCTCAAAATTCTTATGAATTGTTCTCTGTGCTATAGTCTCTATGCTATGCTATTACATTACCTTTATGTATCTTTTCTTTGATAAGTCTCAATATGTATACTTATCGACACTATTATTTTCAGTTCCGTTTTATATGCTTAAAATATATACATAAGAGCTATTGAGACGTCTCAATGTAAATGTGTACATTATAAGACCTATTGACCAATTAATACTCAGAATATATGATAAATATAGTATAAAATCCAGAAAGAGGGCAAGAGATGTCGAAGGTGAAGGGAACAGACTCTTTAATGAAGTATCTGAGGGATCACCATAATGTAAACATAGCGGGTAGCCTTCATAAGAGGAAATTAAGAAATATTGGGTATTATCATGGATTTAAAGGTTACCGCTTTATCGCTACTCCAAATCATACAATTTCTTATACTGATTTCAATCAAGTTCTTGCTATAAACACCTTTGATATGGAATTAAAATCGTTGCTTTATCCACAGGTAATGTTTATTGAGACTGCTGTAAAGAACTACGTTCTTGAAACTATCTTGAACCATAGCAAGACTGATTCCTTTGACACCATTTATGAGACCTTATTAACAGAGTATAAGAACTATACGATAGGCTCTGGTAATTATAAAAAAGCTTTACTGAAAAGGCTAAGACTGCGGAATCAGTTTTATAATGATCTTAGCCGCGAATACTCAAGCGGAAAGCAAGTTGTTATACACTTTTATCATAAAGACGAACCAGTGCCAATTTGGGCGATTTTTGAGGTTATTAGTTTAGGCGAATTCGGAAACTTAATATCGTGTGCTAACACTAATATTAAGAAAGATATATCAAAGTCACTGAGTCTTAATCAAGCATATGACGCGGATGGTAAGTTAATTGAAAGTATAATATATCTCATAAAAGATTTGAGAAATTCGGTTGCTCATAATGGAGTTATTTTTGATACGCGATTTAAAAAAAGCAATCCGACGACTCGTTTTCTAACTTCTCTGCAAGTTGATACAAATATTCAAGAGATTACGTTTCAAACTATAGTTGACTATTTAATTTTAGTTATATATCTTCAGAAGAATCTAAAAACATCTAAGATTGATTTAACCAAAATTGTGAATAGGTTTGAAGTACTAATAAATCAATTTAGAAATCAAATACCCCCAAACATATATTCTAGGATATTCCATACAAATACCAGGAATAAGCTTATAGCGTTGAAGTTATTTATTAAATTATAAGTTCTTGCATCTTTTGGTCATCAAAGGTATACTATAAGTAGTGAATAGCGGTGGATGTCTTCGGACTACACTTAAAGAAATCGGATGCGTCCGATTTCTTTGCGTTTACTGCTTTTTTTATAAGAGATTGTGAAAAATTAACACAATGCTTGAAGTTGTTAGTTAAGTTTATTGTTGACAACGCTGCTATGAAAGTGAGAGTTCTAATTGGGATTGTCCATCAAATTGAGTCGGGAGTTGGGGGCAATAAGGATACCTCAACCGTTCGTTGTTATTGCCGAGTTGTTGCCCAAACGTTGCCCAAAATTTATAGACTGTATCATTCTACATTAGTCTGTCAATTTAAAAACTATCAAACCCGCTTGAACGGAGACTCTACAATATTCTATCGTATTATACATACTGTATAATTCTCACTCGTAATGAGCAGGTCCTCAGTTGATTCTGTTGTGAAGCAATCAAATAATGATGCAAGGGTAAGTATCAGGAATACAAGTAATACTATTACAGCCAAAATGGAATATTGGAGAAACTTTATATGAACAAAGTAGTAAAGTAATCCAGCAATGGGGACATTATGGGGACAACCATTGCAAATGGGGACAGGATGTCCCCATAATATACTGAATAATAACCTAATGAAAATCTTTGAATACCGCACCATATACGGATTTATTGAATAACACTTAATTATGCATAAGGCTATTTTTCCGACTCTTAATCGGTAGGTCTAGGGGCTCACCAATCCTAAAAAACATGATTTATTACTACCATACTACTACTACAGAAATATATAAAAAAATGCCAAAAAAAGTACTATTTTTGACGGTTCTTAATATAACGCGATTTTTTTATAAAAGTCCTCCTTAACGGAGGCCTTTTTTCTTGGAATAACAAATCTAGTTTAGCGGCAACTGATTGTTTAATTTCAGGCAGTACCATGACGGTATGTTTCGAGTGTTAATACAATAGAAGCATGGCCTAATTTTTCCTACAGTCATTTGGAATATCTACAAGAGAAATGAGGAAAAGAAAAGCACATTATTAGTAGCTGCATATTACGGTTCGAGAGAGGTTCTTCCTTATATTTGA
>DHIM01000226.1:0-1278 GCA_002403785.1 Clostridium sp. UBA4746 | reverse complement strand
ATAATTTTAGCCCTGAGAAGATCCAGACCAGCCCTGCCATACATGGTACGTTTGATCATTTTTAGCCGATTGTTGTTACCTTCAAGAAAACCATTACTGTAATCACTAATGATCGAATTTTTAACCGCGTCAAAATCTCTGACAATACCATTAGCCAATGATTTCAAGTTTTTGTTACTGCTTTCGAAATATTTTCCTACAAACACTTCTAAGAGTAGGACACTCTTGTTGACATAGATATTTCGGAAGTCTGAGATGCAATCTTGAATTTCTTTTATGATAGGATACTTTTCTAAAATAAACGCAATATCTGATGATGGAATATAAAATTTAGACCAAAGGTACTTTAATAGTCTGCTTCGTCCTACGAAATGGCCTTTGGGTTTGCCGTTTTTACGTTTAACACCAAGAATATTGGCGTTTGTACGGTGATCAATATCATTGTTCTTTATAAGCTTTTTGCAATAATCATAAAAATTGGTGAGTTTTCCGGTATGCCCTCTCTTAAGGAGTAATTTATAAATACCTTTAATTTGCACATTCAAAGCTAATTGTTCCAAAATAACGGATCTATATTGGTCAAGTTCGGACATGCGTGACGGACTAGACTTATTTCTACAGCATAGAATATTTGGATCACCTTTGGAGAACTTCCTGATCAGTCTATATGTTGTGTTCAACATGTCGCAAATGACTTTACTTGAATATCCTTGTGACAAGTAAGACTGTATCTGAATAACTGTTTCTCTTCGTTGTTTCTCATCATCAGTTAATTCATTTTTTTTTTGAATCAGCCTCATCCTCCGTTGGAGAGCCTGACAAAATAGGAACTGAGTCATCGGGAATCATTATCCTGGTTGGGACTTCTCTTCCCAGAGCGTCCTTGATTGCTTTTAAAAGATTTTGATGGAGGTGGAATCTGTCGGCAATCTGCATTGCCTGAGGCAGTGCTTCCACAATCGCTTTTGCATAACTACTGGCTCTATCTCTAGTAATAATTTTAATGTGTTGGTTATTCCTTAGCCATTCTTTTAAGGCACTTCCGTCACGGCCATCTAAGAGGGCAATGGGTTTATGAGTATCACCATCGCATATAATTGTTCCGTAGGTATGTCCTTTCCTATAAGCCCAATCATCAACGCCAATGAAGTCGCCACATTTTGGATCAATTAATTGAGCATTGCGTAACAAGATTTTAATGACAGTATCACCGCTTACCTTAATATTCATCTGTTTACAAATACGGGCTGTTCCTTCACAACTCGTATTAAGTGCTAG
>DHIM01000013.1:3511-3671 GCA_002403785.1 Clostridium sp. UBA4746 | reverse complement strand
GAACTATATTTATAAAGATAAACAATATATATATTGGATATAAAAAAGATAAGAAAATAAATATTATAGCCACACGATAATAAAATCAAACGTATGCATATAAATTTGCATGTTTTGTAGCATATTTGTATACATCCACATACAATAAAGGACAAGCCAT
>DHIM01000013.1:0-3311 GCA_002403785.1 Clostridium sp. UBA4746 | reverse complement strand
ACATACAATAAAGGACAAGCCATATGAAAGGAGATATTAAATGAATATTGATAATTTAAAAATCAAGACAAGTTTTAAAAATGATACTTGAGATATTGCATTATACACCCATGCGCAGGCAAAAGGGGATAAATCTAGTTATATTAAAAATTTACTAGAAATAAAGCTGTTAAAAGAAATGGTAAAAAAACGAAATCAAAAGAAAGACCGAACACTAGAATAAATGATATACCGTAACAGTAACAAAAGCATATGAACTATTAAATTATTGGAAGATAAACAAGGTCCAATGTGCTAGATTGTGTGATATCTCAAGATCAACTTTAGATAAATATAATAAGTTTATAAGTAAAAGCTGAAAGGGTAGGTATATTAAGTATGAAAAAGTATGAGATGACTTTGAATAAGGGAATGAAAGAGATAGCTATAGAAGTATGGGGTATGTATGGGACTGACGATGCTAAGAGTTTTGCGGAAGACTTTATAAAACTAGTATCTACTATACACACTTCCGAATTTCTTTTATGGTTTGACGCAGAAAAATTAAAAGTTTCCAATCAGTCAATGGTGCCAGTGATAGAAGGTTCTTTCAAAATGTATAAAAACTTAGGTTTTAAAAAGATTGTAATTACAGTAGGAAGTAATGTAGCTTTAAAAATGCAATTAAAAAAAATAGCAAGAACAGCAGGGCTTGATATAGAAGTATTTTAACATCCTACAATTAAAGGTAAAGCAGAATTTCATATAATTGGTTACTGATAATCATAACTGCTCTGCTTTATATTTTATGACGATAATATCTAAGAATGTAGTTATTTATTAATTCGTCTAAATGCAGAGCATCTTTAATATTTTAATGATTAACATGTTCATTCTTAAGTTTCCCCCAAAAAGGCTCATTCCAGTCGATAAGGCAATCTCAAATGGATGTAAAGATAATGCTACTAAACAACAACTATAACCACAGGAGGAGTTTGTGGCTCTTAGTTATTTGGCAAGGGTATTGGAAATTTATAAATATCATTGCATTGTTAATGGAGAATTTAAATGGTTTCAAGGATATGAGAAAAAGTTTGAGTCATGCTATTTTGTTAAAATCACGGTGAAAGTAAACTATGTTCTTCTTCCATTGTCATAAACAATTTGTTTATATAATATATTTATAAGAAATAAGCATATCTAAACCAAATACTTCAAATGTATTTACTCCCAATAACATTAAATTGTTTAAGTATATTAATGGTTCCTACATTCTTTCCAGTACAAGTCAAAACGATGCTGAGGAGTGTATAAGTATAAATATTTCAAAAGCCAAGGATGATATAAATGGAGTTTTTGTATCAGGAATTGTTGGAGTTCATAGTGGCACCCAATCTCTTTATATAATTAAAAATGGAAAACTTGTTCCAGCCTTAAATGAAAACATATTTTCACTTTATCCCGCCGAAATTAAAGATATTGATGGAGATAAAAAACTAGAACTATCTTCTTTAGAAAAAGATCCTAAGGATATAAATTTAAGCAATGCTGAAGCTGATGAGATTTTAACATGGTATAAGTGGGATGGTAATAAGGGTTTAACTACAGTGAAAACCCAAGAATTATCTCAGTGAATATATAAAATCAATTACTCGGTTGCAATTTGAAAGAGATAATCGATTTTATTTCTTTCTTCAAGACGATTTCTTTTAAGGGAGGATGCACATTTATCTAATGTCTCTACTATAGATGCGTTTTAAAATTATAAATAGGGGGAAATAGAATGTATTGCTCAGAGTGTGGAAGCAACAATATAGAAGGAGCTAAATATTGTTCCAAATGTGGTATTAAATTAGAAAATGGGAAAGCAGTAAATGATGAGATTAAAGATGTAGGAGTGGGAGAAACAGTTGTGGATTTTAACGCAACAGCAGGCAACGATGAGAAAGTTGATACAAATGGTTTAAAACACAAGCCTATAATTTCACAGAAAAAACAAGTCGCAATTATTATATCCGCTATTTCAATTATAGTGGTCGTGGTTACGTGTGTTGTAGGGGTTTTTATATATGAAAGCACACATAAACCAAAAGCAGTAAGTGTAAATAAGCAGGTTATAGAGAGTTCAGGTATCTCATTCCCAGATAGTAATTTAGAAAAAGTAGTAAGAGAGCAGATTAAAAAAACGACAGGAAATATCTTAAAGGGTGATGTTAATAAGATTACATCTTTGAGAGCTGATGAAAAGAATATTACGAATCTTTCAGGGATCGAAAATTTGACAAATATGACTGAGCTTTTTTTAAATAAAAATAAAATCAGCAATATAGAACCTTTGAAGAAATTGATTAAATTAACTGCTTTGTATATAACAGATAATCAAATCAGTAACATAGAAGCTCTAAAAGGATTGACTAATATGACAAAATTATCTTTAGAGAATAATAATATTAAGGATTACACTCCAGTAAAGGTTTATTATAACAAACTGATAAATAAAGATTTTACATTAAAAGATAAAGTTGACACTGCATATATTTTACCTAATAGTAGTACAGAAAAATTAAAAAAATCGGATTTAGTTAATTTAACGAAACAACAACTTACGCTTGCAAGAAATGAAATCTTTGCAAGGCATGGTTTGGTATTTAATACTCAATATATAAAGAGTTACTTTGAAGCTAAAAGTTGGTATCAAACAAATCTATCATATAAAGGTGATCTTAATAGAACAGAGAGTTTTAACGTTCAAACAATAAAAAATATTGAAGATGGGAATACAGATAATAATGATAGATCAATATCATATTCTATATCTGAGGTGGAGAAGTATGTAATAAGTAGTTGGTTTAATAATGATTGTTCAGAAATTACAAAATTACATATAGGTAAGCCTTATGTGATAAATAAAGTTACATACTACGGTGTATCATATGAACAAGATGGTACTGTTTACTCATCATATTTAGACTATACAAATAAAAAGGGCTTTACTGCTTTTGAAATGGATAATATTCTTGGTCCATTAGGAAAATCTCATTATGATTTACGATATTAAATGTTACAAAAACAATTATATTTTAAAAGAGCTTCGGTTGAGGTTCTTTTATTTTTTTACAAGTTATGTCTTATTAAAAGTATCTGCTGAAGTGATAATGCAGATTAAAACATGAGTAATCAGAGAAATTAAATGTAACACAGAATTTATTAAATACACATACTAGAAGATTAGTATGTGTATTGTTTATCACAAAAAGTGGATAAACTTTATTTGAATTTTATTTTAGAGGATAACTACGAAGAAATCTATAAGAAAGTAGACTATGTATCTC
>DHIM01000140.1:9372-9793 GCA_002403785.1 Clostridium sp. UBA4746 | reverse complement strand
GTTGTAAACAAGGCCTTATAATATTTAAGCTGAATGATATATTAATAAATATTAAAAATAAATGTGTAAAAGAACTGTGTCAAACTAGTTTAAAAGAACCAATAAACTTAAGTAATACTGTGGAAAAGGTAACAACTAAATGTTCCAATTTTAAAGTAGTAAATAATGTTAAACAAAAGAAGTTAACAGTGTTAATTATTGTAGTGTTAATTTCCATATTAGTATTTTTAGCTGCGTTTTTCTTTTCATATAGAGCATATTCTTCATAAATAAAAAACATTGAATTGTAAACGTAATCACATATTAAGCTGGAACTATAAAGTTTGGAGGTATACATATGAAAATAGTTATAGCACCAGATTCATTTAAGGGTAGTCTCTCAGCGCTTGAAGTATGCAAAAATATTGAAAAAGGAATAAGA
>DHIM01000140.1:5727-9242 GCA_002403785.1 Clostridium sp. UBA4746 | reverse complement strand
AAAATATTGAAAAAGGAATAAGAAAGGTATATGAAAATGCTGAGGTAATTAGAGTACCTATGGCTGATGGTGGGGAGGGTATTGTTCAATCACTTATAGATGCAACAGGAGGAAAGCTCATAAATTTAGAAGTGAAAGGTCCACTTATGAAGTCGGTTTGTGCATTTTATGGCATACTTGGTGATGGCAAAACTGCAGTTATTGAAATGGCCGCTGCATCTGGAATTACATTATTATCTATTGAGGAAAGAAATCCAATGAAAACAACGACTTATGGCACTGGAGAAATAATAAAGCATGCTCTGGACATGGGATGTAAAAAAATTATAATTGGTATAGGTGGCAGCGCAACTAACGATGGTGGTGTTGGTATGCTAAATGCACTAGGCGTAAAATTTATAGATGAGACGGGTGGTGAAATAGGGTATTGTGGTGGGAACTTAAATAAAATTAAAGCCATTGATATATCAGAAATTAATAGCAGAATAAAGCTATGTAATATTGTAGCCGCTTGTGATGTAGATAATCCACTTTGCGGGGAGCGAGGAGCATCTTATATCTTTGGTCCATAAAAGGGTGCTGATGATAATATGATTATGACTTTAGATAAGAATTTATCTCATTATGCAGATATGGTAGAGAAGTATTTAGGTGTTTCAATTAGAGACTATCCAGGAGCTGGAGCGGCTGGTGGACTTGGAGGAGGGCTTCTTGCATTTTTAGATGCTAAATTACAACCAGGTGTTAATATTGTTATTGAAACTACAGCGCTTGAAGAGAAGCTAAAGGATGTTGATTTAGTCATAACTGGTGAGGGAATGATAGATTATCAAACTCAATATGGTAAAACACCCTTTGGAGTAGCAAAGCTTGCTAAAAAGCATAATATTCCAGTAATAGCTATAGCGGGAGGTATAGGAAGGGGGGCTGAAGGATTATATTTAAAAGGGTTTGATAGCATTTTTTCAATAGTCGATAAGCCAATGAAACTAGAGGAAGCGATAGAGAATAGTGATGTGCTTTTACAAAATACCGCAGAAAGAATTATGAGGGTTATAAAAAAATTCAGAGGGGAAATTTAATGATACAAGAACCGATAGTTCCCAGAAAACCCTTTTGGAATAGGTCTAGTGTTTAAAATATGTGTATTTTTAGGTACACCTATTAATATATTATCTGAGACAATTAGTTTTACTTATATTTAACTGTAAATAATTAACGCCATGTAAATATCATCCTAAGAAATGATATTTACATGGCGTTAGTCACATTTTTCATTAATTACTTATTTTTCTTTGTTCCTTTTTTAATTACTTCAGCTTTTACCGGATAATGATCGTTTGAAATTAGTTCATGACTAATAACATTACTATTTTGTATAGTATCTTTATAAGTTCTTACACTATATCCAGTCAAAGGTAATTGATCCACAACAATACTACCAACAGGTAGGGTAGTATCATTTATATATTTAGCAGCACCAGGTTTGACAGTTTTATAAACCCCATTGACAAAAGCATAGGACTTATCGTTTAAACTCGAATTAGAATAAATATTAAACGTTAGTATCTTATTGGATACATTACTTTCAATATAAACAGGGTATCCTAATGTATTCTTAAATTTATAATCTAAATTACCCCAATCTACTGTTGCATCCATTCCTAGCGGTATATAAGTTGAAGGTATGGAATGATGATTCCTCTCAGTAGATTTAATGTTTGACCTAATTATTGCGTTATATAAGGAGGTAGACACCTGACATATCCCACCACCATAATCTGAACCTACTTTGGTACCAATATCCACTGGGGCTGGTTGATAACCTTTAGCCGCAGTTCTTTTACCTACTTTGCCATTAAAACTAAAACTTTGCCCTGGCATTATAAGGGTACCATTTATACTATTTGTTGCAAGTGTTATATTAGTAGATCTTCCATACGATGAAGTAGTAAAATTAGAAGAAAAACTTGAAAGTTTTGTATTAACAGTTTGAAGCTTTTCTTTTGTTATATTTGCTAAAACAGTTTTAATTTCTGCTTCAACAGTAATATTAGGAGCTTTTAGATCACCGGTTATTTTACCTATGATTTCTTTTTTTAGTTTATCATCCATAAGTTTAGATCCTTTTATATCAGAAACTACCCTAAAATTATCACCAACCATAGAAATGCTTCCATTTGTAGGAGCATTATTAATCTCTTTTTTCATATTGGAAATTAGATCATTAAGAGGCTTAGTATTGTAGATGAATTTCATATTAAATTGTTTACTCACAGGTTTCTTAATTAACTTATATTGTTCGTACATCTTTACGTTTTTACCATAATTAAAAGCCTCTTCTACTACCGTATCAACATTATATCTTGCATTTATTTTTGTATAATTCAACGAATATGTCTTCAGCGGTGTTTTAATATATAGATTTTTCTTTAATAGAGCGGATGAATACTCTTTATTTACCATTTCTTTAGCCTGCAATAATGTTTTCCCTGATATATCTACCTCTCCAATTTTAACTCCAGGGTATACAAGACTTGTCCATTTTTTTGTATTTAAATAAACAAAACCAAAAAAACTACTTGCACCCAAAACGACTATTAATAGTAAAACTATTTTTGCTATTACCTTCTTTTTCATAAGTTTAAATATTCCCCCATACTTCATTATGTTTTTATTACTAACATATAATATAAGATATTTTTTCGAAAATACACCCGGATCGTTCAAAATTGTAAAATTTATCACAAAGAGAAAATAATTTTCTACATTAATACCTTTCATATCACATAATAGTACATTTTTATTACCAAATATTTTATGTTCATTTATATAGTGATATATTTTATATTGAAATTATATCATAGTTATTAACATCATAACCTCTTATTTTAACAAAATAGTTTTATATAATGGAAAACACATATTTTAATCAATTAATTACAAAAAAATTGAATTATAAGGTGATAATTTCCACTGTAATTACAAAAATAATAATATTAGATTCAAAGGTACAATACTATTGCTACACATATAATAACAGTAACAGAAATTTAGCCTGGCGTAATTGCTAGGTTTTTATAATTTTTTAGGGAAAACATAGACTAATGAAGTTTAACACAATTTATTTTATGTAATAAATTGTCGTATGATGTAAAATGGTGTATAATGATTAAGAACAGTAGAGTTGGATATAAAAAAATAAAAGAATTAATAGAAGAAAAGATAGTAAAATCAGAGACCGAAGTGGTTAAAGGGTGGTAATAAAAATGTATAAACATGAAATATTATTTCAAGATTATTTAGAATTAAAAAGTAAAGATTCAAAAAAACATATTGCAGGGTTTCAAGAATACAATGAGCCTGGGAAAGACATTGCAATTAAAGTTAATTTAAGAAATGGCAATACGTTAAGAGTTTATTATAATGGTAGTGATATAGATTGTTGTTAACTAAATAAAGTTATATATTTATTATAAAGGTTAATTAAAGGTAACATCTTGTCACAAAACTCT
>DHIM01000140.1:0-5532 GCA_002403785.1 Clostridium sp. UBA4746 | reverse complement strand
CTTGTCACAAAACTCTGTTGTACGACAAGATGTTACCTTTAATAAGAAATAAAAGCACTCTATTAATTTAGAGTGTTTTTATTTTATGTTTAGTATATAATATTAATAAATATGGGAGGTTTTTTATATGAGGTCAAAAGGAAATAAAATATCTATAATTGGAGCAGGATTTGTAGGCTCTACTACAGCATTTGCTTTAATGACTAGTGGATTAGCTTCTGAAATTGTAATTGTAGATATAAATAAGGAAAAAGCTGAAGGTGAGGCGATGGATTTATCACATGGCGTATCTTTTGTAAGGCCTATAGAAATAACTTCTGGTGAGTATGTAGACACAAAAGATTCAGATATAGTAATAATTACAGCTGGAATCGGTCAAAAACCTGGACAGACTAGACTTGATTGTATTTCAAAAAATTTAAAAATATATCAAAGTATAGTTCCAGAAGTTGTAAAATTCAGTCCAAATTCTATATTACTGGTAGTGTCAAACCCTGTAGATATATTGACTTATATAACATATAAGCTTTCAGGATTCCCAAGTAATAGAGTAATAGGGTCGGGAACGGTTCTTGATACTTCAAGATTTAAATATCTGCTTAGTAGGCATTTTGAAATTGACGCCAGAAATATTCATACATACATAATGGGTGAACATGGCGATTCAGAAATAGCAACTTGGAGTTTGACTAGTATTGCAGGCATGAATGTTGATGAATACTGCAATATTTGTACTGGAAAATGTAGTGGAGAGATGAAGTTTGAGATATATAAGGAAGTAAAAGAGTCAGCATATACTATTATTAAAAAAAAGGGCGCAACATATTATGCTGTTGCTCTAGCCATAAAAAGGATAGTGGAAGCAATATTAAGCAATGAGAACTCTATTCTTACAGTATCCTCTCTGCTAAAAGGCGAATATGGAATCCAAGACATTTATATGGGAGTGCCAACAATTTTAGGTAGAGATGGTGTAAAAAAAATATTACAAGTTAAACTAAATGAGGATGAAAATACTAAACTTTTCGAATCTTCAAAGGTACTTAAAGAAGTTATAGAAGAATCAGAAATATAAAATTAAAAAATTAGAAGTAAAACACCAGTAAGAATATTCTTATTGGTGTTTTCTATATATTTCATAAAAAATTGTAAATACTATATTTTATCAGTAAATAGTAGTAGTATTTAAAGTAATAAACTTAGGAGGTACATATGGAAAATACAGTGTTTCTTAATTTGAAAAAAGTAAACTTTGATAACAAATTCAATTTTTCAACCATAGCTGAAATTACTAACTTAACAAAATACGATGAGAGTAGTGATGAAAAAATTTTAGAACGAGTTAAAGATCAAGCTATTATCATTACAAAGGAATTACAATTGGGTAGAAAGCTAATTTCTCAATTTCCTACCTCTGTAAAACTAATTTGTGAAGCAGGCACTGGTTATAATAATATTGATATCGTTGCTGCCCTTGATGCTCAAGACCCAGAACCACCAGTACTTACTAATCCATTGTTTGACATGGAAAATGTCATTCTCACTCCGCATATAGGGTGGAGGCGTTTTGAGTCTAGGCAAAGGCTTATTGATCTTATGGCGCTTAATATTGAATCGTTTATTCAAGGGAAATCGATTAATGTTGTAAATTAATGAAATTATGAATTGCTAAAAGATATAGTTTAGATATTTTCAAAGGTTAGATGTATGTGTATATAAAAAAATCCTCCTATTTTAGGAGGATTTTTTGTATTTTAAGATAAACTTTGAGTGTATTTTAAATTTTATATGGGATATAATAGCTTGTTAGCAAGCTACTGAACACATACACCTTAAATATTTGCATGCATAAGCTATAATCTCCCTAATTCTATATAGCTCACTTTCCTTATTTCTTGCTCTCCAGATTTTTGCATAATCACAAAACCATATTTCTAGATTTTCTGCGAGTTCCCTTGGCATAAATACTGTATCTGTTACATCTTTAGAATACTCAGTCTTCAAAAGATTTAAGAAAAAACTATTTACAAGTTGTATTGCTCTTGCTGATACAATAAATTCTTGCAGATCGAAGGTGTTTATGCACACTTTCTTAGATAATGTAGTAAACTTAGTTTCTATTTCACAAGCTAAATTATAACCAGATAAAATCTTTTTCCAATCAAGTTTATTAAAACTCTCTATAAGGTCTAAATTTTCACTGTGATTTTCTTTCCATTCGACTAGTTCAAACCATCCTACAACCTGCTTCTTGGATAATTGATTAAGAAGTGATACGAGCTCAAGAGAATCGTCACCATACTCTATTAAAGATAACGCCTTAAATACATTTTCAAATTCTTTTTCACCATCTGGGTTCCAAGATAAGGACGCGCCGTATGCCATGCCGGGAATTGAGCTACTGAGAAAATTTATATGTCCAAAATCACCCCAGTCAGTATTGAGAACGCCTGTTGCACCATATTTAACACCATAGGCAACCATTCTTTTTATATTTTCAAAACCTTTATCCACCTTGTTTATTAGTTGATTCCATCCCCATACTCCTGGGCACACGTACTGTTCTATACCTGACTCAGTTATTGCCTTTGTTCCATCTTCATTGACATTTTCATTATAGTCCCAATTAAGACAGATGGCATCTTTACTTATATCATTTAAAAGTTCAGGATGATGTAAAATCACATCCCCCCAGAACATTACCCTCTTGCCTTTTTTCTTGACAATATTTATTACTTTGTTCAAAAAATCTACATATAGCCTTCCAACACCAACTTCAGCTGCTCTAGCCTTACTTTTACCCTTACCTAAGTCAAAGGTTTCATCACAGCATATATTAAATGTGTTTGAGCTAAATAGTGGTATATATTGGATTAACATTTTTTCAACTAGTTTAATGCTACCTTCATTAGTTGAATCAAGTGTGTGAGAATTCATTCTATTTTCAAAGGAATATTCTCCACCCTCACTGTTATCTAGTTCGCAGTATTCATTGAATGACTTTGACCTAAGTACCTCATACATGTGCCCGAAGGTAGATAAGGAAGGAATTAATTCAACATGCCTTTTTTTGCAATATTGATCAAGTATTAGTATTTCCTCAGCTGTTAGTGGGTCTTTATCCATCCATATTTCACTCATGCCTTTAAATGCAAAAGTATGCTCTATATATAATTGTAGCTGATTAATTTTATAAAAGGATGCCCTGTCAACTAGCTCTTTAAGCATTTCAAGTGTTGGAACTTTGCCCCGTGTAACATCATGATAGAATCCACGGTTAGTAAAGTAGGGCTCGTCTTCAATTTTAAGATTTGGAAGTAAGGATCCGTTTTGCCTAACTATTTGTCGGAATGTTTGTACTCCATAAAATATTCCGATGGAAGTAGCCGCGCATATTTCTATGCATTTTCCACCAATAGTTAAGCTGTAAGCCTCTTTTGGACCTGCTGTTTTTTTAAATCGAATTATAATTTTATCACTATCACAGTCAAAAGATTTATTTATTACTAGTTTGAAGCCTAATTGTTGCTGAATTTCATCTTGTAATACAATAGCAGCATTTAAGTCATCAAAATTGCATTGATAATCTAAGACTATTTCCGTATCACGTCTAAGTTGCAATGTACCTTCTTTAAGTTCTAAGTGTTTTGGACTTGGTATTAAAAACATATTGAACACTCCCTAAATTTTTTGAATTATTATTTGAAATACTATATTTTAATGTTCAGTAAATTACTATTTTCACTGAGAATTGAATAAAAAATTGCCCATAAAATAAAAGCATCCCTTTTATAATAGTTTTGCTAAAAACTTAACATAAAAAGATGCTAATAAAATGAACATAAAATATTCATATCAAATGTTCACCTATTTCTTTACGTTATACCATCTTGAACAAAAAATCAATAGCCTAAGAGATAATAAAATAAAAGTTTACTTATTGATAATAACTACAGTAATGGTGTAAAATATATTGAATGATGGCAAGCCTTGGGATTTTATGCTAATGAAGTCTTTTAAGGAACTAAACAACAAACATATTCATGCTGCTATTTAAGGTTTATATAGTTAAATTAAGGAGGAAAATAATGGGAGAATTAAAAACCCGCGACATAAAAATGGGTCAATTAAAAAGAGGACTAAAATCTCGTCATCTTAATATGATTGCTATTGGTGGAGCAATTGGAACAGGATTATTTTTGGCTTCAGGTGGAACGGTAAGTCAAGCAGGTCCTGGAGGAGCGCTAGTTGCGTATACCCTTATAGGAATAATGGTATATTTCTTAATGACAAGTTTAGGCGAAATGGCTACATATATGCCAGTTACTGGCTCATTCGAAACATATGCATCAAGATTTTTTGACCCAGCATTAGGATTTGCTTTGGGTTGGAACTATTGGTACAACTGGGCAATTACTGTTGCAGTTGAAATGGTTGCAGGAGCTATGATAATGAAATACTGGTTTCCAGGCGTACCATCAATTATTTGGAGTATTTCATTCTTGGTATTATTATTCGGTTTAAATATGCTTTCTGCTAAAGCGTATGGAGAATCAGAGTTTTGGTTTGCAAGTATTAAAGTAGTAGCTGTTCTTGTATTTTTGGTAGTGGGTGTTGCAATGATTTTTGGTATAATGGGAGGTCACAACGTTGGACTTTCAAATTTTACATTTCTAGATTCCAAAAGTGGTGCTAAAGGACCTTTCCCATATGGCTTTAAAGCAATATTAATGGTATTCTTAATTGCTGGGTTCTCTTTTCAGGGAACAGAATTAATTGGTATTGCTGCTGGAGAAAGTGAAGAGCCAGAGAAAAATGTACCTAAAGCAATTAAAAGTGTGTTTTGGAGAATTATTATATTTTATTTAGGGGCATTGTTTATTATAAGTGCTTTAATACCTTTTACAGAAGCTGGAGTTACGACAAGCTCTTTTACTATTATTTTTCAAAGAGCAGGTATTGCAGGAGCTGCAAGTCTTATGAATGCTGTAGTTTTAACATCTGTGCTTTCCTGTGGTAACTCTGGGATGTACGCGGCTAGCCGTATGTTATATGCCATGTCAAGAGAGGGGAGGGCTCCAAAGGCTTTCTCTAAAGTGAATCGTAAAGGTGTTCCTGTTAATGCATTATATATCACTACATTAGTAGCTTCCGCATCTTTCTTAGTAGGCTTATATGCGCAAGAAACAGTATATATGTGGTTAGTAGCAGCTTCAGGTTTAGCTGGGTTTATTGCATGGGTAGGAATTGCGTTATGTCACTATCGTTTCCGTAAAGCATTTATAGTTCAAGGTAAAGATATGGATCAATTAAAATATAAGGCGAAATTTTTTCCTTTTGGTCCAATTCTTGCACTAGTATTATGTGTGATTGTTATATTAGGAAAAGAGTAACATATTTTACAGCAGATGCACTTGATTGGAAAAACATTATAGCTTCATATATTGGACTACCTCTATTTTTAGCATTATGGATAGGATATAAGATAAAGTATAAAACTAAGATTGTTAATTTAAAAGAAGCTAGTTTTAG
>DHIM01000233.1 GCA_002403785.1 Clostridium sp. UBA4746 | reverse complement strand
TCTCAAGTCTTTCTTTATAAAATCTTCTAGTCCTATAATCAATAATATCTTTAAAATTAATGATAAATACAGGATTTTTAATAAATTCACCTAAATCATCATTCATACAAAAATATGAATTATCTTTATAAAAGAAATCTTCTCCGGAATTTAAGAACGCCTTTATTGGATTTTCTGCAACTCTTAGATAATCCTTTTTATTAAAGTTTTTATAGTTTTTAGTTGAGTCATGCCTTAAAAGATCCACTGCATTTGAAGGTTTAGCATAGAAATCCTTAAAACTTTGAAAAATAATATCTTCATCTATTTTTAATTTTATATTACCACTATTATACAAGGCTAGGAGCAATGGCATTTTATAAGTTTTACTCATTGATGTTTTTTCAATGTTATTTAAAAATGCATACGCTTTAGTATTTAAAATCAGTTTCTCGCCTTCTGAAATTTCATTTATTTTATTTAGAAAACCTAAATAATCATTAAAGATATTTAGTTTTCCTCTTGAACTTACCACATTGTAAAGATCATCATCCATGTAAGTATACATTTGTAGTCTGCTTGGTCTAGTCTTAAGATCTTCTTTTATTCTATTAAAGTCCTCCACTACTAGATTAAATATATTCTTTTGCTGCTGAATCATCTTCTTAAATATATCAATTACCTCAAAGTCAAAATCTACTATGCTGTCATCTGGATACTCTTCTTCTTTAGGTAATTTACCTCCCTTAACTTTCACTGCAATATCATTTAAATCCCCGCTAAGAAAGAATGGAATTAAGTTAGCTTTTTTATAATTACCTATAAAGTCTAATATGTTTACATACTTCTTGTTCTTATACTTTCTTAACCCACGTCCAAGTTGCTGAAGAAAAATTGTAGGAGATTCTGTAGGTCTTAAAAATAATATCATATCAATTTCAGGAATATCTAAGCCTTCGTTAAACATATCCACAGAGAATATAATATTTATCTCTGCTTTCCTCAACTTATCCACTGCATCACATCTTTCCATAGTAAACTTTGTTTGTTCACCACTTACAACGGCGCATGCCTTAATCCCATTTTCATTGAAATATTTACTCATGTACTCTGCATGTTTTCTGCTGGCACAGAAGCCCAAAGCTCTTCTACTATTGTATTTCTTATAATGTTTTAAGATCAAATCTGCACGTTTATTAATCATTAAGGCTCTTTCTAACTCAACCTCATCATATCTACCATTCCTAAATGATATCTTTTCATAATCTGTATCATCAAAAACTCCATAAAACCTAAAGGGAACAAGCCACCCTTTGTCTATGGCACCTTTTAATCTAACCTCATAAACAATATTGTAATCACAAAGAGCAAATACATCTTTATTATCCATTCTCTCAGGGGTTGCAGTAAGTCCTAGAAGAAATTTCGGAGTGAAATATTCTAATATATTGCCGTAATTACCTGCGGCTGCATGATGGAATTCGTCAATTATAATATAATCAAATTCATCTTTTTTAAAATATTCATCACATAAATATTTTTTTTGTCCTAAGGTTTGTACTGTAGCAAATAACACATCTTTATTAATCTCTTTATTTTTACCGCTAAAGAGTCCTGTTTTGATATTAGGCCTAATATTTTCAAATGATGTTTTTGCTTGATTTAATATTTCTTCTCTATGGGCTACGAATAAAACCTTATGAAAGCCAATCGAATCAAAAGCCGCTAAATAAGTTTTACCTATTCCCGTTGCAGCTACAACTAATCCTTTATTCCAGCCTTCTTCTCTGCATTTCTTTAGTTCATATAAAGCCTCAATCTGTGCACCTTTAGGCTCATATAGAGGAATAACTGTGCCGTATTTTTCTTCATTATCCTCAGCACTCTCTAAGACATTAAATAATTTAGGTCTTTTCCATGCTAATGAATAACGCCTCATCTCATCATCATCAATTATTATAGAATGATTTAAAAATAAGTCCTCAAAAACGTTTTTAAAATGTGTGAAGTCCTCTAAGTTTTTATTCTTATTTAACCTATAATTCCATTCAATACCACTAGTTAATGCAGACCTCGACATATTAGAAGACCCAATAAATATATCTCCATCTTCTTCATATTCAAATATGTATGATTTAGGATGAAATGATTTATTCTTAATATTATAAAATCTTAAATCTACTTTATCCCCTAAAGCATCCTTAACTAAATATAAAGCTTGAGGTTGAGTGATATTAAGATAGTTTCCTGTTAAAATTCTTATTCTAACGCCATTATCCGCTACCTGTTTTAAATCGTTAATAAGCAATTTCACCCCCGATTCCATTAAAAATCCTACTATAATATCTATAGTCCTTGCTCTTTTTAATGAAGTCATTAATTTAAGAAGCAAATAATCATTGTCCCCTGTAGAGCAGTTTGAATCATATTCTATCTCTGCTTCTTTAAATGCAAAGGAATCACTGGTTATTATTCCTTTGTTAACAATATCAACTTTATCCATCATACTTCACTAATCCCTCTTTCAAATGTCTTTCTACTTAATAGATGTTTTACCATATGCTACTAAATGTGTATTTACTAATTTATATATATTATAGTATAACTTTGTCTACTTATCAAAAATCAATATTATAAATTCATTATATTCTTTTCGTGTTAATCCCTGGTACTCGAGCACTTGCTGAAGAAATTTTTCAGTCTCATTTCCTTTTACTACAAAACCCTTTGACATCCTTAAAATTTCCTTATACGTAGAAAAAAAACAAACTCTAGTATTTAAACTAAAAGTTTGTCTTTTAATAATATTAACTAACTTGTTTGTTTGCTAAGAATCTTAAATTCATCTTCAATATAATTATTTATCATTTGTAATGCATTTTGATTAATATATTTGATATCAAACAAATCTTTATCATCTATAACAATATCATTTTTCCATACACTATATAAATCTATTTTTATAAAG
>DHIM01000253.1:3446-3615 GCA_002403785.1 Clostridium sp. UBA4746 | reverse complement strand
CAATTCGCATGTTATAATCAATGCATTCCAAGAGGAATCATAATCAACCATATTAAAGGTCTTCATCAATCTCTTCCATACGTTTAAATTTAAATATTCTTTTAAATGTTTGTTTGATTTTCCGATACTTACTTTAAATTCTGTTTGAGTACCCACGTACCAATATAGC
>DHIM01000253.1:0-3224 GCA_002403785.1 Clostridium sp. UBA4746 | reverse complement strand
CACGTACCAATATAGCATGGTTAATAATTCTTGTCGCACATAACTATTCATCACTTCTATTGTAAAAAGAATTTCTTGCCTCCAAAGTCCTTTTGCACAATATGGTGCTACCCACCAAAAATTATTACAGCGACTAAAATATTGTCCATATGTAGGTTTTTTAATCCAATATTCTTCGTCAGATGGTGCTGGAATTTGTGGTAAACAGTTATCTTTATCAAGCAGTGGAACAGTCAGCTTATCCGTTCCGTATTCTTTTATTAGCACCTCCATAGTCTGAATATGCAAGTCAATTCTATTTCCATCTGTAAACTGCATTAAATATGTATAACCATTTTTGAAATCAACATCTCCGCCTTGTATTTTATCAAGTTTATCAGGTTCTTGGAAAATAATTGGTTCACCAAAAACACTTATCCAACCTTTATCTCTCAGAAAGGTTGCGGTTTCAGTAACCACATAAACAATGTCGTAGTCCTGAAAAATATCCTTTTTCGCATTAGGATTTGCTCGAGAACCATTTATATAAACAGAACGAACTCGATTATCTCTATTTGCAACACCCAATATTAAATCAAACATTTCCTTTTCGGTTCGCATAATAACACTCCTTTTTTGTCACTTCGTATATATAAATAATGACAAACAGAACCTTTTATTAAATCTTCTACAAATTGTTAAAATTCCCTTTGCCTTAAATCTTCACTATTACATATATTATTTAACATCATTGCTATCACATCCAAAATCTATTCTAAGTAATCTTGTTTTACTTATATATCCTGCACTTTCAAGGGTTTTCTTACTATTATGATTATAATACCAACATCCAGGTAGTGGGATAATGCCATTTTCATGACAAATATCCTTTAGATGAAGTATAATGCTTCTTCCTACTCCTCTTTGTCGTTGTTTTTCATTAGTGAACATTCCTGTACCCTTGCAATTTTTCATTATCACATTATCTACAATAATTCCAAGACCTAGAAACACACTATTTTCCTTTAACACATATAGCTTTCCTGCCTTAATTCTCTCGACATGGTTATCGGTAAAGTCTCCTGTTATTTCCTGTATATCATCTAAATCGTCCATAGTTGCAATATTGAAGAATTTTCTTGAATATTCAGCTGGCGCTACTGCTTCATTACTCTCTTCAAAAAAGTATGCATGTAGATTCACCTTACAATGTTTATCTAAGCAAAGTGACAATAAAATCTCATCGCAGGTCGGTACAAAAGCATTTTTTATTTTATACCTTTTTAACACATCATTAAATATTGGTTGAGCATACCTAAAAACACTTCTAGGTATGAAAAATTGCGTAAGCATGCTATTGCCAAAAATGCCAAAATAACCACTATGTTCTCCTTCTATATAAATAGCATATATTTCCGACTTCAATATATGCTCTTCTAAGAAATCGTCATATCTAGATGAAAGGCTATTAACATACTCGTTAAAAAACATTTTATTCTCTTCTAATGACGATTTTATATATTTAAACATTTATTATCCCCCCATTAAGAAGTAAGTAATATTCAATAACTACTTATTTCATTCATTATCTTTTTAAACAACACTATTTTAACAGAACCGTCCATATATTCTTTTATAATAGTATATCCCACCTTTTTATAAAAATAATGATTTCTCGTCTTGTCAGCAGGTGTTTCTAAAGTCCAAACAGTTGCATTCGGAAATTGATTCTCAATAAACATAATAGCTTCTTGCCCGATTCCTTTATTCTCATATTCTGGTATCACACAAATACACCCAAGATAAAAAGTGCTATCATGATTATCTTTAACAATGATGTCACCTACTATTTGATTATTATAAATTATTTTATATGTTATCCTATTTAAAATGATATTGTTCATGCTCTCTTTAGAATGATTATATCCAGGACATTCGCCATACTTGATAAAATCAGCATAAAAGCTCTGATTTTGTACATTAATTAATTTATCAATGTCATCAATTATAGCTCTTTTAAATTTAATTTTCATCGTACAAATTCCTTTCGCCCACTATGAGTTTTTCTTCACATCATGAAAAATACAATTACGACACAATTTACGAATGTTCCGAACTGTATATTATTTTATTGATATAACTACAAATGCTTTTATAGTGTGCTTTCTTTCAAAAGTATCCGAAAAATTATAATCTTTTGGAGTTATATTAACCTCCGAAAAGCTTGAATACAATTCTTTTAATTCCTCAATAGTGGAATAATGGTGTGGTATATTTTCCTCGCCCTCAACATTATCAATAAAAGTGTCATTTTCTATCTCTTTACCTTTCCCATAATTTGCATCATCCTTTGAAACATAATCAATAACTACTACTCCATTTGGTTTTAATACTCTATATATTTCATTTACATTTTTACGAGAATCCTCTAATGACCCATGCCCTGTTGTCCACACACATAGAATTCCATCTAATGAATTCGTTTCAAAAGTTATATCCCTCATGTCATGTTTTTTGAACTTAATATTATCTAAATTCAGTTTTTCAGCCTTTAATTTAGTTATTTCTAATCCTGTTTCAGAAATATCAGTAGCGTATACTTTGAAACCTTGTTGTGCAAGATATATTGAATGTCTGCCTGTACCACATCCTAAATCCATTATATTTATACAGTTATTTCTCTTGAAAATATCTTTCGCAACTCTTACTGTTGGCAATATATCAAATTGAACTTCTCCTTGTTCTTTATATATGTTATCCCATTCTTGCTCCCACTTAATCTCCATACTTTACCCCTTTTAAAATCATATTTATCAGTATTTGTTGTGCTCCTCAAGAAAATTAATTCAAGCACATATTATCATTATAATACTCCACATGGTTTAGAAAAAACTCATTTGAAAAATAAGTATATACAGTAGGTGAGAATTATAAGTGGGCTTCTATAATTGAGTTAATCCTCTTTTTAAGTAAATCGATATTAAATGTAGAATTATCAATTTTATATTTAACTAATTCAAGTGAATCATAAGCATCACGTTCAAGTCTACTTCTTGCTTCAAGGACTTGTATAACTCCATCTAACTCTTTTAGATTATTAGATAACCCATAACCTTGGTTTGTATAATAGTCTTTAAATCCTTCAAACCACTCTTTCGGTCTTTCACATACAACCCTATTAAAAGACGCTTTAATATCTTCTTGTTCCACATATATTAAGATAGGCTCTAATGGTACAATTTTTT
>DHIM01000180.1:1573-2637 GCA_002403785.1 Clostridium sp. UBA4746 | reverse complement strand
CATCCATGAAACTTTAAAAGAACTATTGATTCCTTCTCTTATAAAGAGGTTTTTCAAGATAGTGATAGCTAATTGTATTTCTTTTAGATGTCGATATATGGTTTTATCCGAAATAGATATATCCTGTAACCTTATATTTATAAATTCTTTTAAGATTTTTTTAAATTCTTCATCACTGTTCATTTTATTAATACTATTAAAAAATACTTTTCTCTTTGAATCTAAGAATTCAACTATCAATATTTATGCCACCTTCCTTTAATAATCGCACTGTTTCCTTTGCCAATCTGCCTCTCTCCTTATCATCAACGGTGTAATATACTTTACATGAATTTGGATTACTATGTCTCAAAGCTTCCTTTAGTCTAAGTTGGTCATAATTTTCAAGAATAACTTTATACATAGCAAAGCCATGTCTAAACCTATGGTTTAAGTTGTCTTCTCTTCTATATTTATCCAATGGAATACCAATTTTCGTAAATATATTTTTCACAATATTATTCCATGCTGTATTAGATATCGGTCTACCATTTCTACTAATAAAAACATATGAATTTTGGGTTATATCTTCTCTGTCCGAAACTATATCTGCTATATTTTCTTCAATTAAATTAGCATATCTCTTATTAACCTTTCCAAGGGTTTTACAATATGCTAATGGATTTCTGGTATCTGAGATGTAGTCTTCAATTAGCTCAAAATCCTCAGCATCAATGTTCACAATCTGATATCCAATCTTTTTTGTGTTATATTTTTTACTTGTATATTCTGATTTATTAGAAACTCTACAACATCCTTTTGCCTTTTGATAATGCTTATCCGTAAGTCTATTTCTTAGAATTATGAATCCACCATCATCGTCAGAATTTACATCTTCTATTGTAAGTCCTAGCACTTCACCTATTCTTAGACCATATATATACATAAGCTTTATCATTACTTCCTCACGAAGGTAATATTCTTCATCAATAACTTTTAAAACTTCTAAATATTCTTTGTATGCTATATATTTGGGGGTTTCTTTTTTAACAAGTTGCTTTTTAGATACAGAGTATCTCATATCG
>DHIM01000180.1:0-1448 GCA_002403785.1 Clostridium sp. UBA4746 | reverse complement strand
AGATACAGAGTATCTCATATCCGTACCACTTTTCATATTTGAAAAGAAACCCTCTCCAGCACCTCTATATGAACGTATTTTAATTGTTTCTTCAAACATATTATCGCTTATATTAAGATATTTAAAATAGCTTCTATAAACTGAGTAATAGATATTAAGTGTAGAATCGCCTCGAGTTGTTGTTGCATTAAAGATTAAACTATGTCCAATTTTTTCTCCTCCATATAAAAATGTCTCCAGTCCATGAATATTTTCTCTGTTTATGTCCTCAATTCTATCTAAATAAAAGAGCTCACCATATGAATATAGTAACTTTAGTGCTGTAAATGCAAGTTCTCTTTTCTTGAAATCAGCACTTCCAATGCATTTCTTCTTATCAGTATTCAAATACTTATATGCCGTTTCTATTATTTTTCCAAAGCTATCTACTAAAACAAAGTAATTAAATCCTTCTATCTCCTTTTTAAATCCTTCTATATTTACTCTGTATAGTAATTTACTTTCCTTATATCTCTCGTAGCCTATCCCTGTTATACCTTTTACTTCGTTTATTCTATCCATGACTACAACCCGCTTTCTATCTTTAAAATTCCATTATAAGGATATTGTATTTGTTGTATGACAACATTAGTACAACTACTATTAATATAAATCATTGGATAATAAACAGAATTCTTAACCCTCCAAAAAGAGCATATGCTTAAAAGTTACTTAATATTTTTAAAAACATCTATTTTAAACTCCCATTCGAGAAATTTTTCCGTAAGTTTAAGCATTTCATTCTTTACATCTGCATTGTTAAATTCTAGGTTAGCATTTGCTACTATTTCCTCCAACTCTTTATTATGTAACATTTTTTAATCTCCTTTCCTATATTTTATAAAGAATCCATGTACATTTCTCTAGAAAATACCTTACCTCAAAAATCTTCATACAATTGTTATCTATAATTGCCTGGCATTTGTATACTATATAAACCTTTCCAGCCATTTTTTGCTTAGATTGTTCTGTTACCTTATGTATTTTAATAACTTGCATTTCATCCTCACCTGACTGATATCTGAACCGAATAGGCTTTATAATCCCATGTCTATTTGTTATAGATATCATTTCTATTTCTTTATCTACAATTTTCATATTTTATCGCCTCTCTCTTTTTAGAACACCTGTTCGTATAAGTATACACTATTTAAATAACTATTAGTATTGGTAAAATTTAAATTTATATAGAGGCGTATTACAAATGCATCTCTAAAATAGCTAGTCAATTGTTGGTAAGTGGAATACTCACAGGTAATATATAACTAATGGCCTGAGCATAGGGGCAAATAAGAAAAGTTAATAAGCCTGTTAAATTCAACTAATAATAATTGAATTTAACAGGCTTTTTTTTACACATTAAATAAAGGCAGATAATAAGCTGCCTTTAAATGTAGGCTATGTTTAAG
>DHIM01000353.1:3155-18636 GCA_002403785.1 Clostridium sp. UBA4746 | reverse complement strand
CATTTTTCTCCCCCCGCTTTCAAAGTTTTTATCTGATTTTATATTATTAATTTTTCTTTATGTAATAGAATATTACCTAAGTTCTTTTATGTGTATAAGTCCTTGATCAAAAATTTGTTGAACATGCTGATCATCCAAGGAATAATACACAACCTTACCTTCTCGTCTATACTTAACAAGTCTAGCATTTTTAAGTACACGAAGTTGATGAGAAATAGCTGATTGAGTCATATTAAGAAGAGCTGCTATATCACAAACGCACATTTCAGTTTCAAACAACACACATAGAATTTTAATTCTTGTACTATCTCCAAAAACTTTAAAAAGCTCTGCGAGGTTATATAAAGTTTCCTCTTCTGGTATTAATTTTCTTACTCTTTCAACTACATCCTCGTGAATAGTAGAACAATTACAAAACTCTATATTTTTATCCATTTATTTCCCTCCGTTCATATGAACACATGAATTACTGTTCATATGTTCATTATATAATACACATTAATGCTTGTCAATATTCCAATAAAATAATTGGGGACAGTTAATAACTTTTGTTAATTCTATAAAAAATCAAAACTCCCATCATGTATTTATTCATGATGGGAGTTCTAAATTCGTTAAATTACTTTATCTAATAATTATTAATAGAACTTATACTCTTAATAATTTCAGAAATAATATCTGTTCTTTTAAACGGCGTAATAAGATAATACCCATCTACATAGGGGTAGATTTCTCTTGCAATCTTAGTAGATATTTTAATTGCAAGAATTGCCGCTTCTTCTCTTGAAATTTCTTTATATAGTTCTATAATTTCCTCTGAAACACTTATTCCAGAAATTTCATTATTCATGAAGTTAGCATTTTTATAACTCACAATAGGAATAATTCCACCCAAAATCTTAGCAGGTAATTCATTGCGTGCTAATTTTAAATTCTCAACTGCTTGCTTTGTTAAAATTGGCTGAGTTAAAAACATAGTTACACCATTTTCGATTTTCTTTTTTGCGTGCTCTAATTGACTTCTAAAATTAATAGCGTTTACGTTTAAAGCTCCACAAATATTAAAAGGAGACGAAAATGTTGTATCATTTAAATTTGTAATATAGTTCGCAAGTATTGCAGAATTAAAGCTGAACATTCCCTTAACCTCGTCGCGCTCAGCTGATGGTATAGGGTCACCAGTTACCACTAAGACATTATTTACTCCCTCAATACTCAAACCTAGAAGAAGAGCTTTTGTTGCATTAATATTTCTATCCCGACAGGTCATATGAGGAATAGTTGTAATGTTAAGTTCTCTCTTTAACTTACAAGCTAGCAGACTACTATCTACCCGAACTCTTGCAATAGGACAATCTGCAATAGTTATTGCATCAACCCCTTGCTCTTTGAGCTTTTTAGCACTATTCATAAAAAAATCTATTCCAGTATCAAGTGGTGGATCTAATTCTACAGCAATAATTTTTTTGCCAATCCTAATTTTTTCAAGTAGAAGATTTTTAACTATTGGTTTTTCGTTCTGAGTTTTCTCAATTTGTTTGCTTGGAACAATTTCATGCGGAGATAACCCTTTTATTAATGCAACAGTTTCTCTTATAAATTCTGGAGTTGTACCGCAACAACCACCTAATATAGCCACTCCTTCTTTTGCTATTTCTAGCATTTGCCTAGCAAAATATTCTTTGGTATTGTTGAAAAATGTGCGGTTATTTATTACTGTTGGATACCCAGAGTTTGGCATAACGGAGATAGTTTTATTTTCTATACTGAGAGTTTTTATATACTTTAGTAAATGATATGGTCCAGAAAAACAGTTAAAACCACAGGCATCAATAGAAGGCATCTGAGAAACCTTCTCTATAAATTTTTTACCCGATATACCAATCCTTGTAAATCCTTCTGGCGAAACCGCAAGTTCCATCAAAATATATGCATTTAGATTTTTTTCCTTAATATACTTAGAAATCTCTGGAAGATATTCATCACTACTAAAGGTTTCAAATATAAAATATGTTGCACCGAGATCTAAAAACACATCTACTATTTCTTTGTATGACTCCCATAAATCCATGGTTTCTAAAAAAGGGATTGGTCCAATATCTGCAAAAACTAAAACATCAGTACCCTTCGTAGCCTCCTGTGCAATCTCATAACCTTTTACAATAACATTTTTCATTGTATTAAAATCACTTTCAAGACTAATTTTATTTGCTCCAAAAGTATTGGTTTTAATTGCCATGCAACCTGCATTTATATATTCCCTATGTATATTTAATATAGTATTTCTATCATAAATATTTGCAAGCTCGCATTTGGATAATGCATTTTTACAAACACTTGCATAATATGTCCCCATTGCACCATCAAAAATTAATGGACTTTTTTTAATATTCATATTTTTCCTCCTGTATTCTTGACAATATCACCTTTAAATAAATTTTTTTATACTAATAATAACAAAGAATTCTGCTTATAGTATAACTCCAATAAACTTGTAAAGCCAAGGATTTTTATTCAGAAAATGCATAGAACCCCAGCTTTTATTTCTAACAAGATAAATATTTGTTTTTAAGATAATATTAAATGAAAAAGGGAATAATAATATTCAAAATGAATTATTAAAAAATAAAAATATGATATAAACAATATCATAGTACAGACTTTTAGTTGGTTTATGATATTAACTAAATTAAAGGAGATGTTTTTATGGATAAGTATGTATGTATAGTATGTGGGTACGAGTATGATCCAGTAATAGGAGATCCAGACAATGGAATAGCACCTGGAACTAAATTCAAAGATATTCCTGGTAATTGGATTTGTCCACTATGTGGGGTTGAAAAATCAGAGTTTGAAAAAATTTAATCAAGATTTAATACTTAAATCCAGGTAGTTTAATTATTAATTAATTAAATTTCCCTGGTTTTCTTAAACTTATGACATAAATTTATAGTATCGTATGGATTCCTTAACAAATATAAATAACTCGAAGATCATTTATAATATTAAAACCATTTACTTACATCATTCAATATCTTAAAATTAGTTAAATCATAATGAAGCGGAGTTACAGTAACATATCCTTCTTTAAAATATATTGTGTCCGAATCTTCCTCATGGATATCTTTTAGTATACCTTTAATTTCATACTGGGTTTCATTATTTTTTCCAGTAGATTCTATATAACTGTTGTTATACAATCTACTACCAATTTTACATACTTTAATCCCTTTTATTTCAATCTCATTTAATAAAGGAACATTTATATTTAATACAATGTTACTTTCAATGTTATTATCTTTAGCTTTGAACAATATCTTGCTAGCATATTTAGCTGCCATGTCATAAGACTCAATATTTCCCTTAATCTCCATAGAAACCGCCATGGCTGGTATTTTATAAATACAAGCTTCAATGGCTGCAGACACTGTACCAGAATATAAAACATCTGTGCCCAAATTTAAGCCTTTGTTAATTCCTGATATTACCATATCTATTTTACCATCAATAAGTTTATTAATTCCAATTTTTACACAATCCGCTGGTGTTCCACTTACGCTGAAAGCTTTTGATTTTAATCCTTCAATTTTAGTTTCTATCACAACAAGTGGCCTTGTAAGCGTTATAGAATGTCCACATGCACTTCGCTCCTTATCTGGTGCTATGATAATTACTTCGTGATCTTTTTCAAGCTCTTTTGCTAGAACATATATCCCTTTTGCACTTATACCATCGTCGTTTGTCAGCAATAATCTCATTTTCATTCCTCCAATCATTCACTAGAATACATACTAATATAACTAATTATCTCATATTTACACTCTCTTTACTTCTATTATATTTTTATTTAACCCCAGTTATGAGATTTATTTTGAATTGGGTTTACCTCTTTTTAGTAGGCACCGTATAAATAGCTTCACCTTTTAGACCTAATACAGCTTCTTCAAAAGCTTCAGATAGAGTTGGGTGTGCATGTATTATACTGATGATGTTGTCTACTTTCATATTATTATTGATAGCAATAACTCCTTCATGAATTAAATCTGATGCATGGGGGCCCATTATATGAACCCCAAGTATTATATTCTCAAGGGATGCTATAACCTTTACCACCCCTTCAACCTCTCCTAGAGCTAATGCCTTGCCATTAGCTCCAAACAAAAACTTACTTGTTTTATATTCTATTCCTTTTTCTTTAGCTTGATTTTCTGTTATGCCGGCACAAGCTATCTCCGGAAATACAAAAATGCAACTTGGTATTATTTCATTACAATAAGAAGAAATGCACCCCATAATTCTTTGGGCAACTTTTTTACCTTGGTTCGATGCAACATGTGCAAGCATACTTTTCCCATTCACATCACCGATAGCATAAATATGAGGGATGTTAGTTTCATAATTTTCGTCAACCACAATAGCATCTCTATTCATTAATATACCCAATTTTTTAACATCAAGCCCTTCAACCACTGGTGTTCGTCCAACGGATACTAGTATTTTGTCTGCCGTAACCTTTGTTTCTCCTTTTTTTCCTACAGTTGTTATAATTAATTCTTCATTATACTTTTCGATACTAATTACCTTCGCACAAGTATTAATATCCATACCATTTCTTTTAAGTGAACCACTGAGCCTTTTTGTTAAATCAGTATCCACTTGACTAAGAATATTTGGTAAAAACTCTATCACAGTTATCTTTGATCCTAATGCTTCAAATATACTTGCAAATTCCATGCCTATAACACCACCACCAATAATTGTTAATTTATTAGGCACTTCTTTAAAGTCTAGTATACTCTCACTAGTAAATACTCCTGGTAATAATATACCAGGTATATTAGGTATCAACGGAATTGACCCAGTAGCTATAATTATATTTTTGGTTGTTATATCTCTTAAGTTACCATTTTTAAGCAAAACAGATACAGTATTAGTGTCTATTAATGAAGCTGTCCCTAAAATAATATCAACATTGTTACCCTTTAATAATCGTTCTACCCCACTAACCAATTTGTTAACTATGCTATCTTTTCTACTTTGAATTTCTTCTACGCTAACACTATAACTATCAACCTTTATTCCAAATTGTCTAATATTCTTTAAAGTATTTAAAATTTCAGCATTTCTATATAACACTTTTGTAGGAATGCATCCCCTATTTAAACAAGTGCCTCCAAGCTCACCTTTTTCAATAATACAAACCTTTGCTCCTAGTTGAGCTGCTCGAATTGCCGCAACATATCCCCCAGGTCCTCCACCAATTATGACTATATCCTTCTCCATAACTATGTTATTATCCACCGCTACTCCCCCCTAGTATATTTTAAAACCGGATTTCTAGCAGCGCGAGCTTCATCAAGCCTTCTAACAGGTGTATTATATGGAGCCAGCTTTAGTAATTGTGGATTTTCTGTTGCCTGCTTTGAAATACTTATCATAACCTCAATAAAAGCATCCATAGTTTCAATACTTTCTGTTTCCGTAGGTTCAATCATAATAGCATTATCTACAATTTTCGGAAAATATATGGTAGGTGGATGATACCCATAATCTAAAAGTCTCTTTGCGATATCTAATGTAGTTACTTCACTTAGCCCGTTCTTTACTCCACTTAAAACAAATTCGTGTTTACAAACTCTATCAATTGGTAAATAGTAATAGTCTTTTAATCTGTTTTTCATATAATTTGCATTAAGAACTGCCATTTCACTCGCCTTTTTAAGTCCCGCCGCGCCCATAGAAAGTATATAACAGTATGCTCTAAGTAACACCCCAAAATTTCCATAAAAACTCTTTATTTTACCAATAGATAAGGGTTTATCATAATTAAGAATAAAACCTTCCTTGTTTTTTTCTATTATTGGTACCGGTAAAAATTGTATTAATTCATTTTTCACTCCCACTGGTCCACTGCCAGGTCCACCACCACCGTGTGGCGTCGAAAATGTTTTATGAAGGTTCATATGAACAACATCAAAGCCCATATCTCCTGGCCTTGCTATACCCATAATTGCATTTAAGTTAGCTCCATCATAATACACAAGTCCACCAGCTTCATGCACTAGATCTGATATTTCTTTAATATTCTCATCAAACAAACCTAAGGTGTTTGGATTTGTTAGCATTAAAGCTGCTATTTCATCATTTAATGCGTATTTCAAACTTTTCAGGTCTACTTCACCCTTTTCATTAGATTTGATTTCTACGATTTCAAAACCAACTACGCTTGCACTAGCGGGATTAGTTCCATGAGCTGAATCTGGAACGATAATCTTTTTTCTTTTAAAGTCTCCTCTATTTTCATGAAAGGCTTTTATAATCATAAGACCGGTAAGTTCTCCATGAGCGCCTGCTGAAGGTTGAAGTGAGACTTGATCCATCCCACATATTTCGGCTAACTTGTCACTAAGTTCATACATTAATTGTAGGGATCCTTGTACCGTTTTTTCATTTTGATAAGGGTGTATCTGAGTAAAAGAAGGATTAGACGCCATATCTTCATTAATTTTTGGATTATATTTCATGGTGCAAGAACCTAAAGGATAAAAGCCAGTGTCTACACCATAATTTTTATTAGACAATAGAGTAAAATGCCTTATAACATCTACTTCACTTACCTCAGGAAGGGATATATCATTTTTACCTAATAAATTTTTAGGTATCATTTCACTAACATCTATATTTTCCACATCACAACAAGGTAATTTATATCCTATTCTTCCTTGTTTTGATATTTCAAATATTAACTTATTATATTCTTTCATTTTATCCCCTCCATTACAATTATTAGTTCATCAATTTCTGCTTTTGTTCTTTTTTCTGTCACACAAAATAGTAGAGTATTTTTATGGTTTAGATAATTTTTCCCTATATCATATCCACCAATCATATTTTTCTCGAGTAATTTATCATTAATTACGCTAGCACTTTGATCGCCCTCAATCACAAATTCCTTAAAAAAAGGTTTATTAAATACAGCCTTATATTTATCTAATTTTATAATTTGATTAAATGCATAATGCGCTTTTTGCATACATTGATATGCCACTTCTTTTAATCCCTGTTTTCCCATAGTTGTAAGATAAATTGCAGCAGTTATTGCATTTAGTGTTTGATCTGAACAAATATTAGAGGTTGCTTTCTCCCGTCTTATATGCTGCTCCCTAGCTTGGAGTGTTAATACAAATGCTCTTTTCCCATCTACGTCGCTTGTCTGACCTACAATTCTTCCTGGCATTTTTCTCATAAGTTTTTGGGTTGTTGTCATGAATCCTAAATATGGTCCTCCAAAATTCATTGGGTTTCCAAGGGATTGACCTTCTCCAACAACAATATCTGCTCCTATTTCTCCGGGTGTCTTTAATATAGCAAGAGATATAGGATCTACACTCATAATCAGAAGTGTTTTATTATCATGAGTAAGCTTTTCTATTTCAGTCATATCTTCGATAATTCCAAAAAAATTAGGGTTTTGAACTATAACCCCTGCTATGTTACTATTTAACAATTCTTTTAATTTTAAATTATCTGTGACTCCATCTTTGGTGTCTACCTCTATTAATTCTAGTCCCTTATATTTTGTATAGGTATTAAGAACTTCTCTTATTTGCGGATGCACAGTTTTGGATACAATTATAGATTTTCTTTTTGTATACGCAGCCGCCATAAAAGCTGCTTCAGCGCAAGCCGTAGAACCATCATACATAGATGCATTTGCAACCTCTAATCCTGTTAAATCGCATATTAAGGTTTGATATTCAAAAATGGCCTGAAGTGTACCTTGACTTATCTCTGGCTGATAAGGCGTATATGATGTATAAAACTCTGATCTTGAAACTAGATGCTTTATTATTGAAGGTATATAGTGGTCATAAACTCCAGCCCCTAAAAAGCAAACAAGCTCTTCAGTACTTCTATTTTTATTTGAAAGTCTTTTTATGTTCCTTTGTACTTCTAGTTCTGACATGGACGAATTTATAAATAGATCTCTATTTAATTTAAGCACGCTTGGTATATCACTAAATAATTCCTGTACCGATAAAGCACCAATTTTTTTTAACATTACCGTCTCATCTTCTAAAGTATTAGAGATATATGGGAACATATTACTTCTCCTTACTGCAATATTCTATATATTGCTCTTCGTTCATAAGCTCTGCTACATCTTCCACATTTTTAATTTCTATACGAATCATCCAGCTTTCATAACAATCTTCATTCACGTTTGCAGGGTTATCTACTATATCCTCATTTATCTCTATGATTTTCCCACTAAAGGGGATACACATGTCAGAAGCTGCTTTTACAGATTCAATTACACCAAAGACATCCCCCCTATTAAACTCTACATCTATATCAGGTAGCTCGACGAAAACAATATCTCCTAAAGCATGTTGCGCATAATCTGTTATCCCCACATATGCTTTATTCCCTTCAAGTTTTATCCATTCATGGTCATTACTATAAAATAATTGTTTTAATGTTCTCACTCAAAATACCCCCTAAATCTTATTTATTATATTTCTTTTTATAGAATTTTTTACTTATAACTATTGCTTTCAACGATTTACCCCTGATCACAATTTCTATTACTGTGCCTATTTCACAATACTTAAAATTTATTAAAGCAAAACCTATATTTTTCTTTAGTGTAGGCGATTGATACCCAGTTGTTACCTCGCCAACCTTTTCACCCAATACTGTAACTTCATATCCATGTCTTGGTATTCCTCTATCCTTCATCTCAAAACCTACTAATATCCTTTTAAGGCCTTCTTTTTTCTGCTTTAAGAGAGCTTCTTTACCTATAAAACTATGTTTTTGGAGTTTTACAAAAAAATCAAGACCAGCCTCAAGTGGTGTAATATCCTTTGATATCTCATTCCCATATAGTGGCAAAGCGGCTTCAAATCTTAGTGTATCTCTGCATCCTAAACCTGCTGGCTTAAGTCCTTCTGCCTCACCTATATTAAGTAGTTTATGCCATAACTTTTTTACTTCATCAATTGTTGTATAAATTTCAAATCCATCCTCACCAGTATATCCAGTTCTCGAAACAATACATTTTATCTCATCTAAAAGAACATTTTGTTTGAAATAGAAAAATTTTATTTCATCTAAATTTATATTTGTAATCTTTTGAAGTATCTTTTGTGCCCTTGGTCCTTGTATTGCAATCTGCGCTACTACATCCGAACAGTTAGTAATTTTTACGTCATATAACTCCTTATTAAGAAACATCCATTCAAAGTCCTTCTCAATATTACCAGCATTTATAACCAAACAAAAATGATGACTAGAAAATTTATATACTAAAAGATCATCAACTATTCCTCCATTTTCACTACACATTAAAGTATATAGAATTTGATTGTCTTTAAGTACATCTACATCGCCAGTAACTAAATTTTGTACAAATTGAAGTGCCTCGCTCCCTCTCACTTCCACTTCCCCCATGTGGGATACATCGAAAAGTCCAGCAGCTTTTCTTACAGCTTCATGTTCAATAATTATCCCTGCGTATTGCACCGGCATCGCCCACCCAGAAAATTCAACTATTTTCCCACCATACTCTTTATATGTATCGTATAAAGGCGTTATCTTTAAATTTTCCAACATATTTCCTCCTTACATTTTTGTATAATATATGCAATTGAATACATAAAGTGGCATACTATTTTAATACTTTTTTGTTTTATTATACTAATTCCTAGAATATAGTTTAATTATACGTTCATAATAATTTTCAACTTCTAAATAAACCTAATAAAGGAGGAACTGTTATGATTTATATAAACAACACAAATACAAATCCCTATTTTAACTTGGCAACCGAAGAATATATGTTAAAAGAATTTAAAGAGGACTGCTTTATGCTCTGGCAAAACGAGCCATCTATAATAATAGGAAAAAATCAAAATACTCTATCGGAAATTAACTTGGATTACGTAAAATCAAATAATATCCCTGTAGTAAGAAGATTATCTGGTGGCGGAACTGTTTTTCATGATTTAGGTAATTTGAATTTTACTTTTATTAAAAATAACACCGAAGAGAATTTCAATAATTTCAAAAAATTTACCATGCCTATTATAAATGTATTAAACTCACTAAACATAAATGCAAAATTTACAGGAAGAAATGATATTACTATTGATGGTAAAAAATTTTCTGGAAACGCACAATATAATTGTAAAAATAGAGTTCTTCATCATGGTACCTTGCTTTTTGCATCCAATATTACTGATTTATCAAAAGCATTACAATCTAAGCCTTTAAAGTTTCAGGACAAAAGCACTAAATCCGTATTGAGCAGGGTTACTAATATAAGTTCTCACTTAAAAAAGCCCCTATCTATAATGGATTTCAAAGCATTAATTATGAGCCATATTATTTCAAAAGATAATTCTAATTGCTTGTATGAATTTTCTCACTTTGATCGAGATAATATAAATAAAATAATGACCGAAAAGTATTCTACTTGGGAATGGAATTTTGGACATTCACCTAAATACAATTTTACAAATGAAAATAAATTCCCATTTGGAACAATCGAATGTAATATTGATGTTGTGCATGGAATCATAAAAAATATTAAGATATATGGCGATTTTTTTAGCAAACTTGATATTTCAGAGATAGAATATAAACTTATAGGAGTGAATCACGTTGAAGCAGATGTAAAAACAGCACTTTCAGCTTTTATCATCTCTGATTATTTTTCAAATGCTGTAATAGAGGATATCTTAAGTTGCATGTTTTAATACTATTTTAAATTAAACTTCTGTTGACTATATTTAAATTTGCTATTAAACTTATAGACAGCCGTCAATATTTCCATTTTTCAGTAATAGTTATTAGCTCACGCTGAGGAAAAACCGCTTTTTAACTAATCTAATAAAAACAAAAGAAAGGATGATTTATTTTGAAAGCATCAAAAAACTTAAATTCTGTCATTACTTTGCCAAAAAAGCTAAAAAGGGAAATCGGGTTTCTAGAAGCCATTACCGTAGTTATAGGTATGGTTATAGGTTCAGGGATTTTCTTCAAACCTTCAATTGTCTTTAGAAATGCTGGATCTCCAACTATTGGAATACTTGCTTGGGTAACAGGTGGTATTATAACTATAGCATCTGGTCTTACTATCGCTGAAATAGCATCAGCTATTCCAAAAACCGGAGGTATCTTTATATACCTTAAAGAGCTCTATGGGGAAAAATGGGCATTTTTATTTGGTTGGGTACAAACAGTTATTTATGTACCTGGATCCGTTGCAGCACTTGCAATAGTTTTAGCAACTCAAGCTACTAATTTTGTACCTATGAGTGGAATGCAGCAAAAACTTTTTGCAATACTAATGTTACTAATTATCACAACCGCAAACGTACTATCAACAAAACTTGCTAGTAAAATTCAGTTCGTTGCAACTGTTGCAAAACTAATTCCCCTCTTTATTATTATTGCTTTAGGACTTATAAAAGGAACAGCTCACAGTTTTTCCATGCCAGTAGGTACTACAGCAGTTGGTGCTGGGTTTGGAGCAGCTGTACTTGGAACTCTTTGGGCTTATGATGGATGGGTAAGTGTAAGTAATATGGCAGGAGAACTTAAAAACCCTATAAAAGACATACCGAGGTCCATAATTATAGGGTTAGGCATTACTATAATAGTGTATGTTTTATTTAATTTAGCAATTATAAATGTAGTTCCTATATCCACTGTTATAAATTCTAATAAAGTAGCTTCTGATGTTGCAGCAGTTTTATTCGGGAAATCCGGTTCAATATTTGTCTCTGCTGGTATATTTATTTCAATCTTCGGAGCTTTAAATGGTTACCTAATGACAGGAGTTAGAATACCTTTTGCTATGGCCCAAGATAAACTTTTACCTTATAATAAATTTTTAGGAAAAGTTAATCAAAAATATCAAACTCCATTAAACGCTTATATCTTTGAGGTAGGACTTATATGTATATACATATTTAGTGGTTCTTTTAATACCTTAACTGATCTTGTTGTCTTTGTTTTATGGATTTTCTTCACAATGGCAGTAGCTGGTATCTTTATATTAAGAACAAAACATAAAAATTTAGTGAGACCTTATAAAGTACCATTTTACCCACTAGTTCCATTAATCGGAATTATTGGTGGTATATATATTTTAGTAAGTACAATTTTAACTGATACTTTAAAGGCATTTATAGGTATTGCAATAACCTTAATAGGATTGCCTATATATTGGTACATCAAAAAAAATAAGTAAAAAGAAAAGTATATATTATTTCAATTGCAATTCTCTTTGCTAAGTAATTCTTACTAAAATTACTTAGCAAAGAGAAGCGCAACTTCAGTAATATATACCTTTCTTTTGTTATATTTCTTTTTCAAGCATTCCTAATAATTCATCAAATCTTTTTATAGTATCTTCTAAAGGTTTTGGGGACGACATATCTACCCCTGCTTTTTTAAGTATATTTATTGGATAATCACTTCCACCACTCTTTAAGAATCCTATATATCTTTCTACAGCACTTTCACCTTCCTCAACTATCATTTTACTAAAAGAATTAGCGGCTGCAAAACCTGTTGTATATTGATAGACATAAAAATCATTATAAAAATGAGGTATTCTTGACCATTCCATGTCTATCCCCTCATCTACAACCATCTCTTCACCAAAGTATTTTACATTTAAATCATGATATATTGTACATAAATCCTCTGGTGCTAATGGATTACCCTGTTCAATTTTTTCATGTGTTATTTTTTCAAACTCTGCAAACATACATTGCCTAAATACTGTAGTTCTTATTCCTTCTAATTGTTGATTTATTAAGAATAATCTTTTCTTCTTATCACTCTCATTTTCAATTAAATAATCTATTAATAGGCATTCATTAGTTATAGATGCAACCTCTGCACAAAATAACTCATACCCTGAATATATATATGGTTGAGTCTTCCTTGAATAATATGAATGGATAGAGTGTCCCATTTCATGAGCAAGAGTAGATACATCATTTAATTGATAATTATAATTTAAAAGCACGTATGGCATACTGTCATAACAGCCCCAAGAGTATGCTCCAGAGCGTTTACCCTTATTCTGAAATACATCTACCCAGCCTTCAGTAATTCCTTCTTTGAATATATTTAAGTATTCTTCCCCTAAAGGTTTAATACCATCTAATGCTATTTTAACAGCATCCTCATATTCAATATGATCCTCTGTTATTTCAACCATTGGCACATATAAATCATACATATGAATCTCATCAAGTCCTAATAATTTCTTTTTAAGGCTTACATACTTATGAAGGGATGATAAATTATTATTTATAGTATCCACAACATTTTGATAAACCTCTACTGGAATATTGTTAGGCTTCAAAGAACTTTCTAATGCTGAAGCATAATTTCTTGTTTTTGCATTAAATATAAAGTTTTTTATTGAGGATGTTAAAGAAGAAGTTAAAGTATTGCTAAATCCTTTATAGGTTCCAAATAATGTTTCGAAGGCATCTTGTCTTACTCTTCTGTCCTTTGATTTTATAAAGTTGCTGTAGTTTCCCTCAGTTAATTCAATCTCATTACCTTTTTCATCTTTTATACATGGAAAGGTCATGTCTGCATTTGTAAGCATTCCAAATATGTTTCCTGGGGCATTTAAACAATCACTAACTGACGCTAAAAGCTTTTCTCCTTCTGCATTTAAGGTATGGGCCTTTTGACTTATGATATCTAATAAATAGAATTCATATACTTTAAGCTTTGGGAACTTGCTAATTGCCTCGTCTATAGCTCCCTCTGGTAATAATAATAGTTCTGGGATAAAAAATGCTGTAAAACTAGAAACTTCCGCACCATATGCATCAACTTTGTTTTTAAGGACTTGAAACTTAGCATTGCCTGTATCTTCATCCCCTCTTAAATGCGCATATACAAGCAATTTATCTAGAAGTCTTTCAATTTCTACATTACTTTCTAAAAATAATAATAACTCCTCTGCCGTGCCCAATTTCCCTGAAAATCTTTGCATTTCTGGTGCTTTAGATTTTAGTGTTTCAAAATCCACTTCCCATGCAGCCGAATTTTTGTACATTTTTTCAACGTTCCATTTATACTTACTATCAATTCCATCTCTCATTTTAAGTTTTTTAACTTCGCCCACAAAATCTCCTTCTTTCATTTTATAAATTTAAAATAAACTAGATCAAATTGTTATATGTAATATTACACCATCGTATTTGATATAAGTGCACATACATTTAAACTAAAATCACAACATATTTAGTATACAAATATTATCTTATTTATATTCCAATATATATGTTTTGTTCAGAAGATACTTCATATATAATATATTAGTATATTTCACTTGTTAATTATTTCCATGCAAATTAATCCAGCATATTACATCTGCAATTACTTCCTCCTTATTTGTTTCATGAAGCATCTCATGCCGCCCAGCTTTATAAAGTTTATAAGTTAAATCTTTAATTCCATGTTTTTTATAAGTCTTAGCTAGTTTTAGTACACCCTTGCCATTTTTTCCTACGGGATCTTTATCTCCTCCGAAAATATAAATAGGTAAATCTTTAGGAACATTTTTAATTTTCATGTCACTGTCTATACTCTTAATGCCTCCTAAAAAATCGCAAAAGAATCCCGCTGTAAAAATTGCCCCACAGTACGGGTCATCTATAAATTTAACTACCTCCTTCTTATCCCTACTTAACCAATCAAAGGCTGTTGTACTCGACTTAAACGAATTGTTATTACTTCCAAAAATTAATTTATTTAATACAATGCTTTTGCCACATCTTCCAATTCTCTTAATCTCCCCTCTTACTATTAATCTGCCTATATCAACAATAATTCCCTGCCTACCACAAGTTCCTGTAAGCATAACACCTTTTAATTCGTCTCCATATAAACAAATATATCTTTGTGTTAAAAAAGATCCCATACTATGACCAAGTAAAAATATAGGTAAACTCATATTTTCTGCTTTAATTATCTCATGAAGTTCATGCATATTTTCAACCATTGCATTAAATCCATCCTCACCTAAGTCTCCTATCTTTTCAATTTCCCCTGCAGTTTTTCCATGACCTCTATGGTCATTAGCATAGACAATAAACCCATCATCCGTTAAAATATCTGCAAATCTTTCATACCTAGCTGCTGTCTCTGCCATACCATGCGCTATCTGAACTACTCCCTTTATCTCTATATTCTCATCAGGTAGCCATTTATATACAAATATTTTCAAATCACCCTTATCTTTAAACGTAAAACTTTCTGATATCATAACCTCATCCCCTATTTACATTTATATATATTTATTCTTTATTTCATAATTTTATAAACACTGTTTAAAGTAAGTCTTTGTAAATATAATACTTTTAACATTTTTATTAAAACACTTCAATACAAAAAAGCCACACTATTTAAATCTACTGCTTAATAGACTTGTTAG
>DHIM01000353.1:306-2988 GCA_002403785.1 Clostridium sp. UBA4746 | reverse complement strand
GCTTAATAGACTTGTTAGTGTGGCTCTCATTTCTCATAGCCATATTTCATATTTACTCTCAATAAAATTATATCACTAAAAGATATATTTGGAAAGCAATATTAGCCAATTTTTAATATTTATATATCATTAAAGTATATTTTTTAACATTTTGACTCTTATTTCTCCAAAACTTTATATTCAACCTCTATATATTTATCTTCATCGTAGAATTTCTCTGATTGCCCATAAATACGTACATTTGTTTCTATAGCATTTTGAGCGATATATTTTGCAGTATTAAAAGCTACATCAATAGTTTTGTCTACTAAAACAGCGGTTACTGCTGCCGTTATTTTGGAAGTTTTACCCACTACTTTAGAAACTATTTTGCTATACTTCTTGCTGCTTTGTGCTAATTTTTCATTACCCGATATTTCGGCTATAGAAGATATAACATTACCCGTTATCTCAATACCATAGCCTGCCGTATTTCCAACTAATTTTCCAACACCATATATCATTTTTCCTGCCATTGTCATAATTATCACCATACCCATATTCATACTTATATACAGTTATTATACCATATTACTCAAAAATTATTACTAATAAGGATAATAATAACTAAAAGGTTCTTCTTATATTCATAATAATCACATTTTTATTCAATTTAATAAAGAGTTTACTCACTTAAATTTACGACTATATAAATTTTTTGATGTATTGTATAATGAATAATGTTATACAAAAATAATTACATGCCTTACAATGTATGTTGAAAATATAGAGGTGAAATATATGACAAAAACTATCTTCAAAGGAAGTGCAATGTTAAATCCTGTTCCTGTAGTATTAATTACATCAAAAAATAAAGAAGGTAAAGTAAATGTTTTTACAGTAGGATGGATAGGAACGGCTTGTACTAAACCTCCAATGATTACTGTGGCTATAAAGCCTGAAAGACTTTCCTATGATTATATAAAAGAAAGTGGTGACTTTGTTGTAAATTTGCCGAATTCTAGACTGGTTAGAGAAGTTGATTACTGCGGAGTTCGTTCAGGAAAGCTAATAGATAAAATTCGCGAAATGAATTTTACCATTGAAAATAGCAAGGATGTCACAGCCCCAATAATATCTGAATGCTTCATATCACTAGAGTGCAAAGTTAAAAGCATTACGAATTTAGGTAGCCACGATCTATTTTTAGCTGAAATTGTAAATACTCATGTTGATAATACCTTAATAGATACTGATGGAAAAATCCATTTTGAAAAAGCAGATCTCATTACTTATTCTCATGGTGAATATTTCAGTGTTAATTCCAACCCTTTAGGCAAATTTGGTTACTCCGTTCAGAAAAAAAATAATAAGGGACATTCAAAACATAAAAAGAAAGCCTGATTTTCTCAGACTTTCTTTTTATATTGATTTATTTGGAATTGATTTATTTGGAATTAATTTACTTTCATTGTTCTTACTCATTTTTAACATTTCAGCTATAGCTGCTATGCTACCAAAACTTGACAACGTTTCATTTGGAAGTATAAGTTTATTAGCTGGGTTCTTCGCCATTTCTTTAAGAGCTTCTATCTGTTTAAGTGCTATTACTGTTTCATTTGTGCCTGACTCTATTATAGCCGTATTTACTTTTCTTATAGCACCTGCTTCTGCAATTGCAATAGTCTCTATTGCCCTTGCTTTACCTTCTGCTTCAAGAAGTTGAGATTCTTTAAGTCCTTCTGCGCGTCTAATAGTTGCTTGTTTTTCAGCTTCAGCATTTAATATTTGAGCTTGTTTATGTCCTTCTGCTTTTTCAATTAGACTTTGTTTTTCTCCCTCTGCAGTAAGTATAACTGCTCTCTTATCTCTCTCTGCTCTCATTTGTTTTTCCATAGCTTGTTGGATTTCACCTGGTGGTACTATATTTTTAATTTCTACAGATAATATCTTTATTCCATAAGCATCTGTTATTTCATCGATTATTTCAAGAAGCCTAGAATTTATTCTATCTCTTCCTGATAATACTTCATCTAAAGTCATATCTCCACAAATATTTCTCATATTAGTAATAGTTGAGTACACAATACCTGATTTATAATCCTCAATATTGTACACTGCATCTCTTGAGTTAGTAACCTTATAAAATATAACATTATCAATAGATATATTAACATTATCCTTAGTTATAACATTCTGTGGTTGTATGTCTAATATCTGTTGCTTAGTAGAAATCTTTCTTCTAACAAAGTCTGCAAATACAATTGTTAAATGCCAACCCGGCTCTAATATCCTATGAAACTGGCCAAATCTTTCTACTAAAAGTACATACCCAGTATTAACAATTTTGATACTAGATAAAATTCCAATAATTACTATTAGTAATAAAACCAAAAATATAATCGTAATCATAACAAATACCTCCTCGAATTTTAATATAACCTAAGCTTTAGTTATTAATAATTTATTCCCTTCGATGCCAGTAACTTTGGCCAAGTCACCTTTCTTTAAAGGTTCTCCAACATTTTTTACAGTCCAATAAATTCCTTGGAACTTAATGCTTGCCTTTTCATCAATATCTTTTGTTATTGTAAATTCTTTTCCTATATACCCTTCCTCCATAGTCAAAGTTTTTTGTACAGTTTTCTTTATGGTTTTTTTAACTATAGGATATCCAATAGCCATAACCACTGCACTAACTGC
>DHIM01000353.1:0-245 GCA_002403785.1 Clostridium sp. UBA4746 | reverse complement strand
CCATAACCACTGCACTAACTGCTACAAAAGCAAATACTTGAACAGTTACTGAAGCATTTAAACCAATAGCAATTATTGCTGCAATAGCACCTATAGCAAACCATACAAACATAAAACTACTAGTTGTAATATCAATAGCTAATGCCCCTAATGCTACAACTACCCAAAATATCATTGGCGTCCAGTTCATATTGTACCCTCCTTATGGATATTAATTAATATCATCGAATCTACTTTCTTATTGC
>DHIM01000236.1 GCA_002403785.1 Clostridium sp. UBA4746 | reverse complement strand
TTACCTCATGTGTTAGAGTTTAACTCAGTGTCAATATCTGACGAAAGAATATTTAGAATTAGTGAGGCAATTGGTATTAAAACACATAATAAAAAAGAAGCTGTTAATAAAATTATGAATAGCATTCAAAAGCTCTCTGAAGATATAGGTATTCCAACTCATCTAAAAGACATAGGAGTAAAGAAAAAAGATATTGAATTTCTTTCTAAAAATGCTGAAAAAGATATATCATCCTCTACAAACCCCAGACAGGGAACCTTTGTAGACATTATGGGTATTTATATTGCGGCTATGTGAAAATAGATTATACATCAAAAAAGGGCTATATATTAAAATTAGAATTCAACATATAGCATATAGCATATTGTCATGTGGCTGTTTTTAACATTAATAGTTACCATACAGACTTCAAGTTCAAAAATTGGTTGGTCAACGTTTGGAACTGAAAACATACCAAGAAGCACAGGTGAACAATATATTTACAACCAAATTATATATAAGCTAATGGTTGAAGAAACGGATCGTTGGAATAAAAGTAATAAATAATAGGGGGCTATTAATTGCTAAAGCAAGAACAGAAGCCATTAGCATTATTTAGCAATATCCTTACTATCATCTTTCAAAACCTTCATATTCTCATTATAAATATTACACTGATTCCTACCACTTTGTTTTGAATAATACATTGCAGTGTCAGATTTTTTAATCAAGCCTTCTACATCTAATGCGTGTTTTGGGTAAGATGCTATACCTATACTTATAGTAATTGGAGAACAGTCAGCGTATTTTTTTAGCAACTGTTTTTCAGCAATGCTTTTTCTAATCTCCTCTGCTTTAATAAGTGCTTCTTCAGAAGTACGGTCACACATTATAATCACAAATTCTTCTCCACCATATCTAAAAACTATACCTTCATCTTTTACTTCATCTTTTATTATTTTAGCAATTTCTTTTAAAATAAAATCGCCAACTTCATGTCCATATGTGTCATTTGTTAATTTAAATTTATCAATGTCACAGAACATAACAGATATTAGTTTATAGCCTTCAGCTACCTTGTTATAAAAGCTTTCAAAAAAATATTTGTGATTATATACTGAAGTTAAATAATCCGTATTTACGTGAATTTTGAGCTTTTCATTTTCTTTTTGATGTTCATTAATACTATCAATCATATGATTAAAACTTTCAGCTAAGTTAATTATCTCATTTGGTCCGTTTACATTAGTATGCATTAATAAGTTTTTATGTTCCATACCTATAATTTGATTTTCAAGGCTTTTAATAGGATTGACAATAATATCTTTAAACCGATACCCTAAAATAAGAATTACAATGATCGATAAAAACATAGCACCTAGAGAATTCTTCTTTATCAATTCCTGAGTTGATACAAGCATTTCTCTAGATTACATGACATTTATATATCCTATGTTATTACCTGTAATATCCACTATGGGCAAACTCCCTATATTTTCTGAACTATTAAGTTTATATGCTTTGTTGTTTATATTTTTATTAATAATTACTCTATTTTCATTAATTTCTTTACTTATGTCCTTACCTGAAATAAATTTATTATTATAGTTGATAAAAATATCAACATCAAACTCTTTCCTTAATTGTTCAACAAATAAGGCTGAAACCCTCTTACCAAGTATAACAACACCCTGACTACTTCCCTCAGATGTATTTTTAAGAATAGGGCTTTCGCTTATCATAAATATATCCCCGTCATACTTTATAAAACCACTGACTCCTGTTTTTTTATTATTTTTATTTTCATTTAATAGCTGCAAAAGATTATTGTCATTTAAAATGTCATTACTATTCTTCAATCCATACTCTGCAATATTTTTTTGTTCTTATTAAGTACAACTATTAAATCTATACCATATTTTTCTGGTAGCCACTCTGTAAAATTTTCCTTATACCATGTTTCATCTACATTGTCCTCCTGCACTTTAGCATAATTTTCGTCCCAAAACGCATAGTCTTGCACTACTCTTGCAAGTTCCTTGATTTTCAATTGAAATATTTTCATAGACTGTTCTGTCTTTGTAACCACCTGTTCTTTTTCTATAATCGTAAAATACTTAGGAATAGAGAAATTATTTAATGTAAAATTTATAATGAGTGTAATACTTACAATTAAGCATAAAAAAATTATAATTATTACTCCTATATTATTTATGGATTTATTTGTTTTACTAGTTTTCACTCTAACTATACCTTCTTTCGCTGTACTCGAGATGCTAAGCATGTAAAATGATAACGAGTTTTCTTTCTAGCAAATTTTGCTCTTTAGTCATATATATGCCTTTGTGGTAGATATTGTGAGCGTATGTTGTTTAGGTGGATTTCTTATATTTGTGTTAACTTTTAGACCAGAACAGCTCATTATTAGAGAAAAAAATATTCTAGGGTGTGCTAACATTATGTTGTATGCGTCTAGATTTTTGAAAAAATAAAACAAGGGCATTTATGAGTTTAACACAAAGTATATTCTGTTAAACTCATATAAAACTTCCAAACCATAATTATTTATTTACGATTGTAATCGTAGAACTTCTACTCCTAATCTC
>DHIM01000237.1 GCA_002403785.1 Clostridium sp. UBA4746 | reverse complement strand
ATTCAAAAGCTTTCTGAAGATATCGGCATTCCAACTCATCTAAAAGACATGGGAGTAGAGAAAAATGATATTGAATTTCTTTCAAAAAATGCTGAAAAAGATATATCATCCACTACAAACCCAAGACAGGGAACTTTTGTAGATATTATGGGTATTTATATTGCTGCTATGTGAAAGTAGGTTATTAGTATTGATAAAATAACAATTGGGAATACTAATTTTATTAATTGTTATTATGAAAGGAGATAATATATATGGAAGGTAATACAAAAATACCATTAGTTTCATCAGAGATTTCAGGTATTTGGAACTCATACATGGGTGAAAATTTGTTGATATGTAAACTTAAATACTACTTAAACAGAGTTGATGATACTGAAACTCTCGCTATAATGAAGTATACTTTGGATTTGTCGACTCAACGTATTAAAGTATTAACTGATTTATTTAATCAAGAGAAACTACCTATACCAGAAGCATTTAAGGACAATGATGTTAATATAAATGCTCCGCGTTTATTTACAGATGCTTTCTACTTGCAGTATATGGGTTATGCGTCTAGAGTAGCGATGGAAAATTATACTCTGATTTTAAATAACATAGCACGTTCTGACGTTAGAGATTACTTTTCAAAATGTATCCAGGACTACATCGACCTTTACAATAAGTCAGCAGAACTGAGATTATCAAAGGGTATCTTTGTCAGAGCGCCTCATGTAGAAGTGCCTAAAGAGGTTCAATATATAAAAGATGAAAGTTTCATGTTAGACTGGTTTGGAGAAAAGAGACCTTTGCTTACGTTGGAGATAACTCACATTTTTTCCATTGCTTCAGCTAGTATAATTAGAAGCGCACAGCTAATGGGATTTGCTCAAGTTTCTAAGGATAAAAAAATTTCGGATTATATGTTAAGGGGAAAAGAGCTTGCAGCAAAACAAAATAATGCTTTTAATTCAATCTTAGCCGCTGAAGGTATTCCAATTCCATCTTCTTCAGACCTATATGTAACACAATCTACAGTTGCACCCTTTTCAGAAAAGTTGATGATAAGTAAAATAATGATAATGTGTTCAGAAAAAATTGCAAGTTTAGGTATGGCTTTGTCAGATATAAAGAGAAGCGACCTACAATCTATATGTATCAAATTTATGGATGCTATTATTAAATATGCTAAAGATGGTGCAGATATTATGATCGATAATGGCTGGTCTGAACAGCCTCCACAAGCAATAAGACATGAAAATTTGGTTGAGGTTTAAGTTAGGAAGATTATATGAATATTTTTCTAAATGACTTTGTTATCTTAAATTCAACATTATAAACAATACAATAAGTCTACATTCTTTTTAAAGAATGTAGACTTATTAATGATTAGCTATTTTGCTGACTTGCTGAAATATATTATAAATCCCCTCTTCCTTCAGTATCTACTGAAAACTTTACATTAACTTGTATATCAGAATCGCATATTACCTTATTCCAATCAGAAACCGTTCCCCTTCCATACTTAGCTATAGCAATTCTTCCCAAATCCAAAACATCGGTTTTGTATTCACCTTTAATCTTATTAATAGATTCATTACACATTTTTTCCACGTAAATTTTCATGTCTTCTTCAAATTTTTTTAATACTTGAGGATCATTTTGTATATTTTGATATAATTCATTGGATACTATGTTACCCTTTAAATCCAAGGTTATTACAAACTTGTATTTCCCGTTTTTTTTATCACAAGTAATCTTTCTTTTAGAAACAGTAGAACAATTTATATATTTCTTTGAATCCTTTTGTAAGGTTAAAATACCCTTAACATTATTTTCTTTTAAAATATTTATTATTCTAGCTTCCTGCACGTCTGCTTTACCAACCAGCTTATCTTTTTTAAATATGGCTAGACCTGTCGTTTCTATAATATCATCTTTTATTCTTATAATAGGCAGCAAAACATTTCTCCCTTCCGTATCCACTCTTACTAACAAATCTATGAGTGTATATTGCATAGGATAAAAATTGTATTGTTGTAAATTATCTATCATCTTCTCAATGAATTCAGCAGAATTTGGATATCCTTTAACATTATATTCCAATATATCCTTAGCTTTTCCTATACACACTGCACATATTGCTCTATCATTTATTTGGGGATTATTAATGCATATATCTAAAAAGTTTCTCAAACCAAAAGTTGCAGATGCCTCACTAAAGACAAATATTCTAGAAAGACCAATCGTTGACCTTGTACCAGATTTTAATTGCCTATCTTGTCTTGTATCTCCTATACTTTTGCCATCTCCATTAACTACAATGCTTGTTATTTTATCTTCTTCCTCAAAGGAATATATCAAAAAAGGTATTTTATATGTATTAATAGGATCTGTATCTACTCCAACACCTATAGGAATTTGTAAATTTTCAACTAATTCTCCCTTTGATCCTATAGAACATATGATAAAAATAAGTATAACAACAATTAATATATAAATTTTATGTTTTTTTATAGTTAACACCTCTTTTAAAATAAATCAAAATTGCTACTATTGAAATATATGTTAAATTAAATATTACATAAACAGGGATTAGCTTTTCCATATAATAACTAGTAGTTGTTGGATTTCCATATAGTAGAGATATAATTATGATTATGGGATACAGTAATATAGTAAAGGTTTTAGCAGATATTTTTTTTATGGATTGGTTTAAGCCATAAGAAACTGCAAAGTAAAAAGTGGATATACATTTAAATTCAACCAAAGACCATAGAGTTACAAATATATATCGAAAGCTATTAATAACGGGAATTTTTATACTATCCGCTAAGGTTATAACAGGCCATAAATACTTTTGAGAACTATCAATACCTAAGTAATAAATAGTTCCAAATGTAACCCAAAAATAAATAAATGCTACAATACCAGTACTTACAAGACCACATTTTAATAGTTTTTTGCGATCTTGTAAAAAAGGATAAATTAGGAATATAATTTCCATACCACAAAAAGCAAAAATTGTTTGACTTGAACCTTTCACTATATTGCTTAAGCCTGAACCAAATATAGGCATCAAGTTTAAAAAACTTCCATATGCCAAAATACCTACTGGAAAAATAATTAAGCATATAGTTAAATAAAAACCCACTTCATTCAACCTTCCGAGAGTTTTAATACCTTTATAAGACACAAAAGATATTGGAATTAAAGCAGTTAATAAAACTTGATAATTTTTTAAGAAAGTTACCGCATATACTCTATATACATTGCTATATCCAGCAAGTTCTGCTGTTAGAATAAATAAAAAAAAGGATATAAAAATAAAATTTAAAATACTACCTAAAATATTTCCAAAACACTTTTTACTTAATACCAATATATTATCTTTAGGAAATCTTTTACACATAAAATTTGCTACAATAACC
>DHIM01000203.1:9001-23814 GCA_002403785.1 Clostridium sp. UBA4746 | reverse complement strand
GACTTAACTTCTGTTATTTTACTATATTTTTTTGCTTGTTCTCCATATGTAGTTCCTGTAACAACACCAATCCTTATGCCCTTGCTAGCACACGCAGTAATTAATCCTCCAGTTACAACTACTGTCAATATGATGCAAAGAGTTTTAAATGAATTTTTCATTAGTAACCTCCCTTTATATTTATAAGTCCACAATAATATTAATTTTCTGATAGTTAAGCAATCATTTTATATTGTTAGCAGACCTTTAATCCATTTACCGAAAGAGAATTTTCACCAAAACTTGAGTTACTATTGTCACTAAGCACTTTATCTAAAAAGTTATATATGATATCTGAAGTTTTAACAATCGAACTTATGGTTGCATATTCATCAGCAGCATGAAAGTTTTCACCATCAGTACCAAAAATAATTGCAGGTGCATTTAACCTAGAACCTAAGTAGTTAAAATCACCTATGCTTTTAAAATAAGATACACTTGCTTCGCATTCGCAAGTATCCTTTACTGATTCTAAGAAAGCAGCAACGAAATGATTTTGTTTTGCTACAATAAACGGCATAAATCCCTTGCTGCCATCTGTTGGCGCATCTCTAAAAGAAATATTAAAAGTACTTTTAATATTTGCTCTTTTTATTGCCTCCTTAACATAATCCTCTATTGTCTTTTCATTTTCACCTATTACAATATGCCAAAATAACTTGACTTTAGCATAATCTGGAACACTACAAGCTCCCCCATCGCTCTCTACAGCAATAACACATGCAACACCCTTTCCTAAAAATGCTGTTTCAAGATAATCAATTTTTTCTAATTCACACATGAATTTTCCAGCATCCACCGCGGCATTTATACCATAATCAGGTAGAGCTGCATGAACCGCTTTCCCGAAAAATTCAACTTCAAGACCATAACCACCTCTTGCACCAAGAGAAACATCTGGGAAAGATTTATTATTAAAAGCATCACTTGGCTCTGCAATAATTGAAAAATCTACATTTTCAAGTATTCCGTCTTCAATTAAAGCATTTGTTCCAAGCCCATAAGGACCCTCTTCATCAGAAACAAAAGTTGCAATAATCTTTCCATGAAATCTTTTGTTAAGCTCATGAAATTTTCTAATAGCAAGCATAGAAGCGCAACAACCTGATTTCATATCAAGAGCACCAAGGCCATAAATTCTATCTCCTTCTACTAATCCTTGATAAGGATCCTTAGACCACCCATTACAAAGATTAACTGTATCCATATGACCATTAATACATATAACCGGACCATCACTTTCTCCAGTAATCTCACAGATAACATTTTCACCCTTAAACCCAGTAATTTTAGGTTCATAGTATTCATGAATGTATGCATTCATACCATTTTTTAGAAACCAACTGTATGTAAAATCCATGATAGCACCTTCGTGAAAGTAAGGACTGGGTCTTGAGATTAACTCTTTCATTAAGTTAATTGCTTCAGATGTTATGTTTTCTTCATATACTGTAGTATCTTGAGCTATTTGTAAGTTATGCTGTAACAATTTTGTCTCATCTTCCTCTCTAAATATAATTGTTAATTGCATAACCTTGTAATTAACTAAATATCAATGACAATTACCATTACAAGAATTTCTATAAACTTTTCAGTTATGATAAAATCTCATGTAAGTAATTCAAAACCGACGTTTTAAAGTTTCATTTCTTCATTTCAATCGCGAATGCATTTTTATTTATTTATTAATCATTTGTTTATAAAATGATTTTTTCAATATATAATAAATCATTATGCTTATTAATTTCACATGTTCTTATTCTTTTTAATTCTATTTTTCATATTCGACTTACGCTCCATTATTTCGTTTGTTATTCAAAATAATTCTGGAGATCAATTGCAAATCATATCATTAATAATTGTTTTTAAAATGAATTTTCTTGTTAATTTATCATTCATATTTTCTAATTCTTAATCGATTAATTGTTACTTATACTACTGCTTTTTTATACTCAAGTCAAGTTTTATGAAGTTTTTTTTAATATTTATTGCATTTTTCTGTTTTATTGTTATGTAATAGTTATCACTCATTTTTTCAATTTTTATATAATAATCCCTCTTTTTGATTCTAAAGATGCCACTTGCCACGTGGGTGTATCACTAAAAAGAATTCATAATTATACTAAGGCCTTGTAACCGCCTATGCCGGACGCACCTCAAAAATGGCTATAATATTTTATAGCCATTATACAAATCTTTTATAAACTTTTTCATATACAAATATTTAATATACAAACCATTAAATTCAATTAATCAGAGATATATCAAAAATATTATAACTCGTAAAAATGACGCAGTAATATATATAGGTAGACCCAGTTGTCCGGATTGTAAGAAATTCAAACCCAAACTTGAAAAAATTTTAAAAGATAAACATAAATCATTATATTACTTTGATATAGAGTCGACTGGGAAAGAAAAACAAATGATCATTGAAACAATTATATAATTTTTTAGTTAAATCTGCTGAGATTCGACTAAAAGCCTATTCCAGCTTTTATATATAAGATATACAAGGAGGTTACATTAATGAAAAAAATATTAATATCTATTATTATCGGCTTTCTTATTTTTCCTTCAAATTTAGTTAATGCAGTAAGTTCAAACAAAATGAAGGAAACAGCTAAAATTTTAAGTAATTGTTAAGTTCATTGGCAGTTCCTATAGCTAAACTAGCTAAAATAAAGAGATATATAAAAGAAATAGGTAGTATTAAAGAAGCCGCTATGCTATTAACAGGCGCATCATCTACGGCTAAAATAAATCTTCAAACTTCTCGTCTAATGCAATACAAAGAATAATTGCTCCTGTAATATAGTTTTTCTTGCCATTTCCCCCATATGAGAACTATCTGACATTCCTTATTTTTAAGCATTTCAAGGCTTCATGTAATCTTTAAGTATTTGTAGTTGCATATAAACCCAGTATACGCTACTATTACAGTATATTATTCGACATATATTTTAATTTGTATTTATGAAAATTATTAAAAAGTAATTTATAAAGAATTGAACAAAATTATAAAAAGAAAGGTTGGTAATTTAAATTGAAACAATTAAAATTTAGAGTTTGGGATAGTTTAAAACACAAAATGCATAAATTACATGGCATGACTTTTGATTCGCAAAGTTTCATTCCGTCCGCTGTAAAGGTTCCCGGTTTAAACTGGAGACCTGTTGAAGAATTTGAATTGCTTCAATGGGTATACTTATCTGATTACAATGGAGTTAATGTATATGAAGGCGATTATATTAAAATTTCATCTACTGTTTACAATGTATTATGGAATGAAACCATAGTAAATTTTCAGCTTGAAGAGTTAGATGGCTCATTGAGCCGTAGTATTCTTGACGTCTCGCTAGGAGATATAGTAGGCAATAAGTTTGAAAATGCAGATTTATGTAACAAATAGTCTATTTTTTAAAATAGCGTTTGTACTATAACAATTTTTAAGGAAAGTAAAATTACTTTCCTTAATTTATTTTAATGAATATTATATTGAAAGTGAAGCAGACAGGCTCTGTTACTAATAAAGTTAAAATATCTCATCTAAATCAGTTATGATCTTATCTACTAATCCAATTGAAATGATTTCATCAGACATTAGCCACCAATCTTTCCGATAATTCTTAGTATAGAGTTTATCTGTAATATTTGTATTTGCTACAATAAAATCCTTAACTCTTTTTTCTTGTCTTTGGGTAAACTCAAAATTATCTAAAACTTTATCTGTATTCCCCATGGCACCAGTACTACCTGAATGAATTAAAGCTGTTGTATCTTGAAACACATATCTGTGGCCTTTTGAACCCGCCAATAACATTAACCCACCAGAACTATATGTTTTCCCAAGGCCTATTGTATACACAGGCGTTTTGGAAAGTTGGAGAACGTTTATGAAATTTAGTACCGCTGGTAATTCACCACCATTAGAATTTATTAAAATCTTAATTGGAATTCTTTCGTTAGAAGGTTTACCTTTGTCCTGTTTATTCCACTTTATAATCATTAGTGAAAAATCAACCAAGCTATCATCGATATCAAAATTCCAAAATATTTCTCTATTTTTAGTTCTCTCATAATAATCTAAGGTTTCTGGGTCTGGTAGATTTAATTTTGATAATTCCTTAACCTCATCATCAAAGAATATATCCCAGTTTTTTTTTACAATCATAATTCACCTTGCTTCCTTTATATTATTATTATTATTTAATTGTATATTATATTATATGTATGCGAATAATCTTTTCCACATTCAACCTCATATAAATTTATTTTATATCTACAATTTATATTTATTATTTTATCGCTATCTTAATTGTAGAGCTATTACTTTTACGTTTATTTAGATCAAACAAAAAAAAGCATCTCTGCTTTTTATATTGCGATTAATGATAATAATATGTTTTAACTCTATTTTTCATATAATTCTATAGGTAAATCATCTGGATCACTAAAAAAAGTAAATTTTTTCCTCGTAATCTCATCAATTCTAATCTGCTCAGTAATTACATTTTTATCATACAGTTCTTTTATTGCCTCATCAATGTTATCTACCTCAAAAGCAAGATGCCTTAGTCCTCTTGCTTCAGGATAACTCGGCCTTTTAGGTGATTGTGGGAAAGAAAATAATTCTATTTGATAATTTTCTCCAACACCTAAGTCGAGCTTATATGATCCTCTATCTTTTCTGTATATTTCTTTAATTATTTTTAAGCCTAAAATATTAACATAAAACTCTTTAGATTTTTCATAATTCGAACAAATAATAGCTATATGATGAATCTTATTTAACTTCATTATTATACCTCCTTGATTTAATAAATGATGCTTACCATTTACTATACCATTTCTCGTCTTAACTTACCTTAAAATAATTCAGATTCCTAATTTTCTTAAATAATCAACGTATTCAAATATTGGTGTTTATAACTGAAATATCATTTAAAACCCATTTTATTTTAAATGTAAGTCCCAGTAATATAAAAGCGCAAAAAAATAAACCTAAGCATATATTGATTTGCTTAGGTTTAAGTAGCTATTTCAAGATCATATTAATAAATATTACTTTCATTTTTATTACTTAATTATCAAATTAACTTATATCTTATTCGTGTCGTTTAATTATTTCTATATTAGCTTTTTCTATTGAGTTTAACATCGACGTTTGTATATTAAAACTTGGATTAGGTGAGTACCATGATTTTGACATAAAGTAATCTCTGAATCTAGACATGCTAAATACATATCCATATCTTGCATATATTTCATTTCTTGCATATTCTCGCAAATTATAATCTAAATTATTTATTTCATAGTCAGTTATAAGTCTACTATCACTAAAACTAAAAATATAGTCTGACTGCTCTACATATGTTGGTACCTGCCATTGGGGTTGAGCAACATACTGCTTTTGAACAACAATCTCTTTTTGAACAACAACTTTTGGCTTTGCTACTTTTGTTGCATCTTCTAACTTAAAGTCTTTGTTTTTAATCTTATCATAAATACCTTTTATTCCACTGTAATTTGTTATCGAATTACTCGCTAGATATAAGGAATTTAAACTTCCTAAGTTATTCAACTTATCAACATTGTTAATTTTATTACTACTTAAGTTAATATACTTAATATATTTCATAGCCGATAAAGGACTTATATCCATAATTCCATTGTCAGCTAGATTTAGTTTCTCAAGATTCGACAAATTTTTCAAATCGCTTATATCATCAATTCTATTTGAGCTTAAGCTAAGGTTCTTTATACTTGTTATGTTTTCTAGTGCACTTATATCTTTAATATCATTATTATCAAGGCAGAGTTCTTCTAAGTTATTAAGTTGTCCTAAAGGTTCAATATTGCTTATACTGTTTTTTTCTAGATTAAGACTTTTTAAATTCACCAAATTTTCTATTCCTAAAAGTTCTTTAACGTTCTTTCCTGTAGCATCTAATACTGTAATATCCTTAACATCACTTTTATATATCTTCCCTTCTGGTTTATCTATCATCTTCCTTACAACATTTTCTAGATTTACATCCTGAATATTTATACTCTCTTCTCTTTTGCACCCTACTGCAAATATCATAATAATACAAAAAAGGATCAACACACTTTTTTTATACCACACCGCAATTCCCCCCCCAGCTTAATATCTTTATAATCTATATAAAACATATTATCTATTTAAAAAAGCTTATAATTTGCTTTTACATAAAACTTATTGTAACTCCCTCCTTTTAACTACAAAATAATTCCATGCAATACAGTATATTAACCACTCACAATAATGTGATATATTAATACACTAAATCTATTATGAAATAAATAATAATCATAAAAATCAACTTAATTATAAAACACCGTATTATCCATTTTATAAAATGAATAATACGGTGTTTTTGGATCTATTTTCTGGATTCAGATATCTGATATCTGAATCCTTGTACTTGTAAGTTACTGTATAGCCATAATAACAAGATCAATCATATGTATATAAATTTACCTATTGTGTAGCACCTTTGTATCAATTTACATACAATAAAGGACAAGCCATTATGAAAGAGAATTTTAAAATATATAAAGGAAGGATATTAATGAAAAGTAATAATTTAAAAATCAATATAAGTTTTAAAAATGATGATAGATATTTTGTATTAGATACTCATCTGCAGGCAAAGAGGGATAAATATAATTATATTAAGGATTTACTAGAAATTAAACTGTTAAAAGAAATGTTGAAAAAACGAAATCAAAAGAAACACCGAACACTAGAATAAATGATATTGTCCTAACAGTAACAAAACCATATTAACTATTAAAGAATTAGAAGATAACCAAGAGCCAGTGTGCTAGAGTTTATGATAAATAAAGACCAACTTTAGATAAATATATTATGTTTATTAGGAAAAGCTAAAAGGGTAGGCAGAACTGTTGGTCTTGATATTTAAGTAATTTAACAACTTACAATTACATGCACAGCGATATATTAAAATACACATATGTTAGTTAATTAATTGATAGGGGGTGATATGCTTGAGTCTAAATTTGCAAAATGATAGAATTTTAATGAAAGAGTTAAATGACAAAAACTTAATAAGCGAACTATGTAACCAATTAAACATAGACTTTTTTGACATACTTGGTTTTAATCCAGAATTTAAGTTTCATGGAAGCTTTGTTAACGAAAGATTTATTGTTTATGCTGATAATAGATTTAACAGCAAATTTAAATATAGCATTGAATTTATGTTCTCTATTCATTATTTAAAACAATTAGATGTACTTAAAAAGGATGAACTTTACTCAAAATTAACAGACCAAGAGTTATGTGAAATTGCTGATGAGAGAAGAACATTGACTTCCATTTTTATTCAATATGTGGGTGTTAGCCCCCCTGGTCATGGAGTAGGAACTTTATTAATAAATTCATTTCTTAATAGGGTAAAATATATTTGTATGTTTAAAAAGATATATCTTACTCCACAAGGTATTAGAGCAGAAAATTTTTGGAGAAGTGTTGGTTTTCAAGATATGGTAATTAGTGATTTAAAAAACAAGATATATCTGGGCTCATTTAGTGCGGAAATGGTATATGATTTGGACATAATCACTAAATAATAAATACAAGGATATTGGTGGAAGTAGTTCTAGAGCTGTTCTAAAGTTTTTTGGCTACACAATATTCTTTAATATTGTACTAAACGAATTTACGATTTTAAGTAAAATCGTAAATTCGTAAAAGCAGCATAAAGCGTTTCAGTTCTCATCACGAATTTTATCTGTTCTTTTTACCACTATTCAGTATTCTGAGGTTGATAATTCATTAAATTTAGCTGAAATACTTGTTAACTATTTTTTCTGCAGTACGTGTTGCTAAAGCCTGGGTTGTAAGAGTAGGATTAACACCACCCAAACTATTATAATGTACACTATTGTCTGCAATAAATAACCGCTTAACTTGATTGGCTTCACAATTTATATCAGTAACATATCCCATGCGCATCGTACTTTCCAAGTGTACAAACAAACCAGGTGTACAATCGGTACGTATGATTTTTTTAGCACCTGCCTTTTTAAGGATATCTGCTGCAATAATAGCTAGTTTATCCCTCTTTTGTACATCTTTTTTACTTGGTTGGTACTTAATTACAGGCACCAAACCGTGCTCATCTCTTATAAGAGAATCAAGTATAATTGCATTGTTCTGATTCACCTCATCATCAATCATTATCAAAATACTTAATGTCCTTGGATACTCCATCATGATTTCTTTCAAATCCTTACCTACTATTCTACCCCTAATGTCCCAAGGTTCCTCTTTTTTAGGTTCCCGTAGAAAGTCATAACCATTTTTACTTAATGAATATAACAATGTCGAAAATATCCCGGGACTTGAACCAAATCCCTGAAGCGCTCCAAGTCCTGGATAATCAAATCTTGCTGCAGAATTTTGCCCAACATATGGTCTTACATCAGGAGTACCTAATATATTCATCAAAAGTTTCTCGTCAAATATACCTGAGACACAGTCAAAACAATGGGTTGTCAAACCTTTACCAACCCAAGGATTATTTGGCAGTCCTGAATTCAACCAAAGCCGTGGTGACTCTACTGTACCAGCTGCCATGATTACAACTTTAGCCCTAAGTTCACCTATTTCACCTGTCCATGTATCTCTATACTTAACACCTATAGCTCTTAAATCTTCTTTTTTATCTTTTTCTGTTAAAACCTTTATGACAAACGTGTTGGGTCTGACCTCAACATTTCCTGTTTTAAGTGCCAATGGGATATAGCTTACCAATGTAGAACGTTTGGCCACTTTTTCAACCGTTGGTCCAATTTTGCATCCATTAACACAATGACCACAAAGTGTGCAACCTTCAGAGTTATTTTCAAATTTAAAATCCGAGTTGTTTATATTTGGATGGGGAGGTAAAATTGCATTGGGTTGGGGACGGTACCCTGGGCTCGTTACGTTAGGTGTCGTTAGAAGAGACCATCCAGCTTTTTTGGCACCATAAAAAAACAGTTCCTCTTTGGCCGTCATTGGCGCAGGGTAAACTGGAAGTATTGATTCTACTTTTTCATAATATGCAATCATTTCATTATAGGATATAGGCCAAACATTATCCACTAATAAAGGATAAGCACGCGGCGAATTTGCAAAGTAGCTTAGAGTAGTCCCTCCTATGCCAGAGACCTGCCAGGCAAAACCTCCCTGTGGGATACGTCTAAACCATGCGTTCCGACTTCTATCTGCAGGCCCCCATCGGAATTTGCCTATTATACTATCATTTATATCACTCTCATAATCTGTAAAGCATCTATCCAAAATTCCAGAGTGTAAATCCTCAGAACTAGTGGAACTCACAGCACCATGTTCTTGAAGTGGATTAGGCCATTTTTTATTTCCATACCATACCCCTGCTTCAAGCAATAAAACTTTTAGTCCTTTTTCTCCAAGCTCTTTAGCAACGACAGGTCCTCCTCCTCCAGCTCCAATAATTATAACATCAGCATCATGTGCCATTGTCAACCACTCCTATTCTGTATATTTTTCTTCTAAGTAGCCTCGAAATGCATGGTATCCCTTGGAAGGACCAGGATATCCAACCTGATTCCACCCTACAGGGAAATGCTCAAGTTTTCGTTTTTCAGGTGTATCCATACGTGAGGAACCATATCCAGACCATTCAGTATAGTACCCGATTGTAGCGAACATAGCTATTCCACCTGTTAAGGACAATATAAAACCTGGGTTATTATAGAAAGGGATAGGTAATAGTGTAATGTCAACTTTATTTTGTTCCAAGAGAGTTATTGCACGAAAACGATCATTTGATGAAAGCGCAGCAAATGCACCTTCCCCAAGCAATATTGTAAAATTTACAAGTTCTTTATTTCCTTCAGAATCAATCAACTTTCTGGCAGCTATGTTAAGCATTTTCGCTGTTGCATTGGCTAAATAAATATTAAAATTCAAGTTCGTTATATTTAATGAAAGAAAATGATCCAGTAACCAGATTTCGTACTCATCAGTATGAGAAGCCAATGCTCCTGATAACTGAATAGACCCTTTGTTTTCTGAGGTCTCGTGAGTCCCTGGTATTATTGCGTCTAGTAATGCATTAAAAGTTGATTTAGTATTAGGAAGGGGATATTTACTTTGATTCTTAACCATTTCAAAAAATAAGTGAAAAATATTACAAAGCATGCATTTACCTCTCTTATTATTTTAGAATCTAGGTTTAGATGATATATACTAAATTATTCAATAAATTTATTTTATCCTTAATATCAAATTCTATACGTCTATGTTGGGCCTTCGCACACGTCATGGTAATGACGTATAAGTATGCCTTATAATTCTTTTAGGGATATTCATTGCTAAAATTTCACTTTTCAAACCTAAATATATTTATATTTTCAACTTTTTTTATGCTCTTGAAATTATCATATGGTGTAATTACTAAATTTATAGAAAAAAATTTAAACCATCGCAATTTTACTTAGCAAATCACCTGGAAAATTCTTTAATATAAAAAAAATAACACCGCTATCCGGTGTTATTTGTATATATCTATTTTATAGGGTGATCCTATTTATTAATACTAACTCATTTATGTGACAGTGACGTAACAAATATGATAATGATCTATAAACAATTTCTTTGTATTTCACTACATAAAATCCACCATAAGTCTCCTTACCAAAGTTTTTAACCATCTACAATCATAGGTTTTCTTAATATTATAGTACCTTACTTAAGAACTCTTTAGTTCTATCATGTTTAGGATTATCAAAAATTTCTTCTGGTTTACCTTCTTCAACTAAATATCCATCTGACATGAACAATACCCTATTTGCTACTTCTCTTGCAAATCCCATTTCATGTGTTACTACAATCATAGTCATGCCTTCGATTGCCAATTTCTTCATAACCTGAAGAACTTCTCCAACCATCTCAGGATCAAGTGCAGATGTAGGCTCATCAAATAACATTATTTCTGGCCCCATAGCTAGTGCTCTAGCTATAGCTACTCTTTGCTTTTGTCCACCTGAGAGTTTATCAGGATAAACATTAGCTTTTTCGCTTAATCCTACTTTTTCTAAGAGCTCAAGGGCCTTTTTTACTGCTTCAGCCCTAGATGATTTTTTTAAATTAATTGGTGATAAAGTAATGTTTTGAATCACTGTAAGATGAGGAAATAAATTAAACGATTGAAATACCATTCCTAATTTTTGTCTAAGAATATTTACATCAAATTTATTATTAGTAACATCTTGCCCATCAACTAAAACCGTACCACCATCTATGTCTTCAAGCCTATTAAGACATCTAAGCACTGTACTTTTACCTGATCCTGAAGGTCCTATTAAGCAAACAACTTCGCCTTTTTTTATATTAAAATCTATACCTTTTAAAACCTCTAAATCCTTAAATACCTTTTTTAGCCCTTTAACTTGAATCATATCTTAAGTCTCCTTTCCATAGCCCTAGCTGCGTAAGTTAATGCCATAATCATAATAAAGTAAAATATTGCAACAAAACTCCAGGTTTCAAAAGAACGATAATTTGATGCAATAATTATTTCACCACTCTGTGTAAGTTCTCTAATTCCAATTACAGATAAAAGAGAAGTATCTTTTAAAGAAATAATAAATTGATTGATAATTGCTGGAATCATATTCCTTATAGCCTGTGGTAATATAACTAGTTTCATAGTTTTCCCATAAGGTAATCCTAAACTTCTAGCTGCTTCCATTTGTCCTTTATCTACAGCCATAATTCCAGCTCTAAAAATCTCTACCATATAAGCACCAGCATTTAAACTAATACAGAGTACACCTGCAACAAAAGCTGGTATCTTTATATCTAGAGCAGCTGGAAGACCAAAATAAATAAAGAAGGCTTGAACTATAAGTGGCGTTCCTCTAAATATATCCACATAAACAGTCGCCACAAATTTCAATACTTTATTTCTGCTTATTGCTAGCATTCCAAAACTTAAACCAAGTATAGTAGCAATTACTAAAGATATCGCAGCTATTTCTAATGTTACATATAATCCTGATAAAAGATCGGGTAGGCTTTGTTTAAATAATATTAATATGTCCAAATGTTTTACCTCCTTATCACATTGAATAATCACTTTAAGTGCTATAATATAATAACTCCAGAAGGAGATTTATACTCCCTCTGAAGTTTTTTCATTATAATATATATATCACTTATAGATACACGTGACTTTCTTTCTGAAATATCGTTAAAAACAATGTACTAAATTTGTAAGATTATTTTATTTTTTAATGTACTTTTGTACTATTTTATCATACTCGCCATTCGCTTTTAATTTTTTTAGACCATCATTGAAAGCATTTACTAATTCCGTATTACTACCTTTCTTAACAGCGAAGCCATAATTTTGTGTTGATATCTTATTTCCAATAATTTTTAAATTTGAATTTGGATCAACTGAAATCATATATGCAATTACAGGGTAATCTTCAAAAGTTACATCCGCATTACCATTCTTAACTTCCTGCATCATAGAAGCTGTATCATTAAAGTACTTAATCGTTGCACCTAATTTAGCTTTATTTTCTTCAGCATATTTAGCACCAAGTGTTCCTTTTTTAACAGCAAAAATCTTACCTTTGAAATCCGCTTCTGAATTTATTTTATCATTACCCTTTTTGCCAACTGCAGAAAGTCCTGATTCAAAGTAGCCCTCTGACATATCTAAAACTTTTTTTCGCTCATCCGTAATTCCCATACCTGCAATTGCACCATCAATCTGATTTGCTTGAAGCGCTGGAATTATCCCTTTAAAATCCATAGGCTTTAATTCATATTTAAACCCTTCTAGTTTTGCAATAGCTGCTAATAAATCAATATCAATACCGACGTATTTACCATCTTTTTCATATTCGAAAGGAGCATATGTTGCGTCTGTTGAAACAACGTATGTTTTGCTGAATTTTTTACTTGAATCCTTATTTTGGGATGTACTACTATTCCCACACCCAGCTAACCCCATAGTCACTGTCGCTATAATTAATATTTTTGATATCATTTTCTTCATTTTTTTCCCCCTCTATTTTTACTATATATAAATATAATTCACAACATTCATAATACTAAAAATCATTGCAGGATGCAATAGCAATTTATTCATTTATTCGAGCTTTTTCATTATTTAAGTATGTTTTATGCAATTTATTGCAATGAGTTCTTCATTTGTATATTTAGTTTATATAGACTAACAAATAAAAATGCAAATATTCATTGCAAAATTTAATTATATCTACATTTTTTATTTCAGGTATAATTAACATCTATGAAGTATATATTATTATCTTTAACATTAATGCACGAAAGTTCTAGCGTTTCATCTAATTGTAGAACCAACCCAATGAAAGCAAAGGACTACTTATTCTAGTTGTTTCAAAGGAAATGGCACCTTTAATTAGAAAATATGTTAAAATAATATTATAGAAGCAATTAAATTATTTTATTTAATTAACAGGAGGCAACCAACATGAAAATATTTGGTAATATATTCTCTGCAAAACCTAAATCAATTTATAGATTTATTGACGAAGGCAACATAGATGAAATACAGGATTATTTGAATGGAGCTAAGGATTTAAATTCTGACTTTAAACTTCAAAGTATACTTTATTATGCTATTGATAATTGTCAAAATAATTATTTTAAAACAATTGAAATTTTAATAAATAACGGTGCTGATATTAACGATCATCATCATAGTAAACTTCTGGAGACCCCTCTTCATAAACTTTGTGCAAGGATAAAACCTCATATAGATGTAATAACTATGATACTTAAAAAAGGAGCTGAAGTTAATGCAATCAACATATCCGGTAAAACGCCTGTATTTAACTGCAGCTTTAATTATTCTGTGGAGCTTCTGAATCTTCTTGTAAAATATGAAGCTGATATAAATATAAAGGATAAATATAAAAATACACTTCTTCACGATGATTATATCAACTGTTATGATGAACATTTTGAAGAATTTTTAAAAGCTCTAATAAGTTTAGGCTTTGACATAAACTCAACAAATTCTACAGGATTAACTCCCTTGAATCTATGTGAGAATAAAAAAATCGAGACTATTTTGATAAAATACAATGGACATAAATAAAAACTAATCCGATTATAGAAGGTTGTCTCATTCGAACTTATGGCTATAACCTTATACTTTTTACTTTCTCCTGCTACGAATAATTCTAATTCATCATTTATCTTTAAGCTTTTTTCCTCAGATGTTCTTTTGGAAATTATGCACTTTTCTCCAGTGAATTTACTTAAATCACCTTCAACTAAATTATCTTTGTTTATATTTTTGTCTTCCTTACCTCTAATGGTTACATTGTTTATTTCATCCCCATTAGTCGTTGCTGATAAGTCAATCTCACCGTTTATGTTTTTAACTCCAACTTTTTTTATATCTTCAGTGTTAAAGAAAGGCTCAGCTTTCTTAGGTGAAATAACTATTTCTTTTCCCTCAAAGGATTCTGTCATTGGTTTTTCAAAACTGCTAATTGCAATTTTAACTGTTCCCAAAACTATTACTAATAACCCCGTACTCATTGCTATAGCCAAAATCAACAAGCAAAATCTAGCTTTCTTTTCTAACATGCTTTTGGCTATATATTTAAAGAATATTCTCATGAATCCGGATATGTTTAAAGGGATTTCACTGTTCAGAAATCCCTTTTACTATTTTCTATGTTTTTAT
>DHIM01000203.1:8437-8862 GCA_002403785.1 Clostridium sp. UBA4746 | reverse complement strand
TTTACTATTTTCTATGTTTTTATTTTTTTACAACCTCTCAACTTCTTCTATCCTAACTCGGCATTAAATATTCCATTTTCACCATGCTATTTTATAATTACAGCATTTTCATCCTTAGCCTTAACTTTTCCAAGATTATAACTAAAACTTTTTCCGTTAAGTTCAATAAAAACTATAAGTACAACAATTGATGGTACCTTATCCTTTATTTTTTCAATATTAACTTCTAATAACTTATCTCCTGCCCTTACTTCATTGCCTTGCTCCACATAAACATCAAATCCTTCTCCCTTTAAATTAACAGTATCCAATCCAAAATGAATTAAAATATCAACCCCGCAATTACTTCTTACTGAAATAGCATGTTTGGTAGGGAATACAGATGTAATTTTTCCATCAACTGGTGAAAATAGCACTCCATTTTC
>DHIM01000203.1:7804-8274 GCA_002403785.1 Clostridium sp. UBA4746 | reverse complement strand
GGTGAAAATAGCACTCCATTTTCAGGCTCTATAGCAAACCCATCACCCATCATTCTTTGAGAAAACACCTCATCTTCCACGTCATCTAAGTTTATTATCTCTCCTGAAATAGGAATTATAAATGTTTCATTTTTTTCTTTATCCTTTTGAACTTCACGTACATTTCCTTTGTGAATGCCTGCTTGATTATTAAACATAAAAGCTTTGATTTTATTAAACATTTTTCACCCTCCAAATATCATCTAATATAATAAACTTGTACTAAATCAAATATTTAAACTTCTTTATATTACTATTATATTAAAAACATCAACTGATTTAAACCTTTTCACCGCCTAAAAAAACAGGTACTACATGAAAATAACATGTACTACCATTAACTATAGAATAAAAAATACCAAGACAAAAAGGTCATATAAATTTAAATATTCATATGTTCTTTTGTATTGGTATTAGACTCAATTTCACAG
>DHIM01000203.1:0-7659 GCA_002403785.1 Clostridium sp. UBA4746 | reverse complement strand
GTATTAGACTCAATTTCACAGGTTTTTTCTAAAAAAACACCTATTAAAAATTCAAATAACATTAAAATATTAGCATAGAAAGAATTTGCTAATTTATTACGATCATCCATAGTATTCATATCATATAATTTAAAATTTATATCTGATATTTTAGCTAATGTATTATCCACATCTCCTGTAAATGAAACTATTTTTATTCCATTTTTCTTAGCAGATTCAGATACTTTCACTAAAAAATCTGTTTCTCCTGACTTTGATACACATATAAATAACTTTGCTTTTATTGCATTTACATCATAACTTTCATAAGATTCAGAGTAAATACAATTAAAACCAATAACTAATAATTTTTTAGTAATATATCTTACGATTGGTTCTGAAAATCCTTGTCCACAAGTGTATATAATTTCACCTTTATTTTCTATTAATAAATTTATAAAATCACTTATTTTTTTGGATTCTATCAAAGCTAATAATTCTTCTAAGTCTACTCCATAATATTTGTTATTTTCTTGACCTGAAAAATGAGATTTTTTTTCTTTCAATGTAAAATTCAAGTTATAATACATATCTAAAAATCCCGAATATCCTAATTTTTTTGCTAAATTCATAATAGTAGTAGTAGACGTATAGTTTTTCTTTGCTATACCTCTTACCCCTATATCTTTAACATTCTGTATATTAATTATTATATAAATTAATATATTTTCTTCTGTCTTACTTAACTGATATTTATCCACCATTTTGCTAATATCTAAATTCATGCATTTCTCACCTACTATAAATAGTATATAATTTATTTAACGATAACACAAACATTAATATCTCACCACTACATCCATACAGGGCATAAGTTATACTTTATAATTGATAAGAATTTAAGAGCATGAACATTAAATTTTGATTTCTCATGAAATAATTATATAAATAAAAAAAGACTGCGTTAGAAATAGATATAAAATCTATTTCTAACACAGTCTTAACCTTGGAGTAATTTACACAATAATAAAATACTAAACTATCAACACTCCAAACCTATTTTAATTCAGGCCAATATTCTTTGTTTACTTTAATTAAATCATCTAAAATACTCTTAGCAACGCTTGCACTAGGTACAGTTTTAGAAAGTGTAATAGCTTGCCATAATTTTAGATAGGATTTCTCTACCCAAGCTTCGACTACTAATTTTTCTACAGAAACCTGTTGCTGCATTAATCCCTTCTGGAATTGAGGAATCTTTCCTACTACTAATGGTTCTGGTCCATTACTTCCAACCATACAAGGTATTTCAACCATAGCTGTTGGATCAAAGTTTTCGATAGCACCATTATTCTCTACAATTAACAACATTCTTTCCTGTGAATTATATGCTATAGCTCTTGCTAAATCTACTATATATGATGCATGATCATCTACATGCAAAGCGCATCCTTTTGTAGATTGTTGTTCAATAATTTTCCTGCACTCTCCAAATACAAACTTTTCTCTTCCATCCATTACTTCATTTGCTCTTGAATATTCTTTATTTGAATGCTTAACAACATAATCCTGGAATAAATAATATTTTAAATAAGTATTAGGTAATGTGTTTGGGTCTAATGCATACACATCTTTTGCTTTTGAAAAGGTATCATACCAACTTGTCTCAGTTTCTTGAGTACCTCCTTTATTAATTATATAACCATGTTTAGCAACATGTTCTTTTATTTTTGGCATTAAGTCATTTCCATCATTATCACGTATATCTGTCCACCAGCCAAAATGATTAAGTCCATAATATCGAACTTTCATATCTTTTCTTGACTTTAGTCCTAAAATTTCAGCCATGCGTACTTCTGTACCTATTGGCATATCACATATGTTTAATATCTTTGAATTAGGCCTTAATTTTCTAGTTGCTTCTGCAACTATTGCTGCTGGGTTGGAATAGTTTAACATCCATGCATTTGGTGAATATTTCTCCATATAGTCAAGTATTTCAATAACTCCACCAATGGATCTCATTCCATAAGAAATTCCTCCTGGACCACAAGTTTCCTGTCCAAGTACATCATACTTTAATGGGATTTTCTCATCTAATTCACGCATTGCATATTTACCTACTCTTATATGAGCCATAACGAAGTCTATATCTGTAAATGCTTCTTTTGGATCTGTTGTTACACAGAATTCAATATCTGGTGCTTTCTCCTTTAAAACAACTTCACATGCTCCAGCAACTATTGCCTGTCTTTCCTTATCATTATCATATAATTTTAGTTTTCTTATAGGAAACCTATCTAAGTTGTCTAAAAGCATTAATATTATTCCTGGTGTAAATGTACTTCCACCGCCAGCTATTGTTACTGAAAATTTATTCATTATTATACCTTCTTTCTAATTTTATATATAAGCTATGAATAAGTAATTAGCATACTAATTATTTACCAATTCACAGTATTAACCTTTTTGAATGATTAGCATAAATTCCTTAAACAGAAAGATACTTGTCAACAGCACTTCTTACTCCACTTACTTTAGGTCCATAAATAGCTTGAATGTTATTACCATTTTTTATTACCCCTAAAGCTCCTGTTGCTTTTAATGCTACTTCATCAACCATTTCGGCATCCTTTATCTTCACTCTTAAGCGAGAAAAACAATTATCTACAGTTTCTATGTTTTTCTTTCCACCCAGTGCTTCAACTATTACTGATGCTAAATCAGAACTATCGGTTTTAACTACTGTTCCTTTTACTGAACTGTTACTAACCTTATCTTTATAATCTTTTTTGGTGTATAACTTTACTTCACTATCTTCTCTACCTGGAGTTTTCAAATTAAACTTAATAATTATAAACTTAAATAAAAAGTAAAATGCTACTAGTTCAACCAAACCTACACCTATAGCAATAGGCCATCTAGTCCTACTAATTCCTGCGGGCAAATTGTATGTCAAGAAATCTATAATACCACCTGCTGCATAAGTCCTAACTCCAAGTGCTACTACAATCACTTGAAATATTCCATCAAATACTGAGTAAGCTACCCATAAAGCTGGTGCTACAAATAAAAATGTAAATTCTAAAGGTTCTGTAATACCAACCAAAACAGATGTTGCTACTGCGGGTATTAAAATAGCCTTTAATTTAACTTTATTTTCTGGTTTTGCAGTTTTATAAAATGCAAACGCTGCTCCTACTAACCCAAACATTTTGACCATGCCATACTGTAAATATTTTGCTGATGGATCGAAAATTTTTATAGATGGATCTGTTAACTGCGCTAAGAATATATTATAAGCTCCAAATACTGTTTTCCCACCAACTTCTAGTGTTCCACCAATATTAGAGTAAGAAAATGGAGTCCATATTAAGTGATGTAATCCTGTTGGTATTAGTACTCTATTTAAAAATCCATATAAAAATACACCAACATTACCTGATACATTAATAAAACCTGTTAGACCAGTAATACCTATTGCGACTATGGGCCAAATATAGCTAAATGCCATTCCAAGGATTAGTAAAGTAGGTACTAAAACTAAAAGAACTAATTTTGTATTACCATAAAATGCAAATGCACCTGGGAACTCTTTATTACTAAATTTATTATGAACAAGTGCTACTACCACACCGAGAATTATTCCTAAAAAAACACCCATATCAATTACTTGAAATCCCAAAATTATAGTTTGACCTGTACCAAATAAGTCGGAAGTTGTTTTGTAACTTACTAATTTTCCTGTTAAAGTAAGCCATTCATTATTAGCTCCTAAAAATATTAAGAACGAAAGTAATGCCACAAGAGCCGCTTCTGCTTTTTTATCTTTAGCCATCCCCATAGCTATACCAACGCAGAAGAGAATACCCAGATTGTTCATAATGGGCCAAAGACCACTAGCAATATATTTCCCAACATTTATCAGTAAAGTACTATCGCCAACAATTGTTGGATTGCTTAAAATAGAAGATAATGCAATAATTATACCAATTATAGGTAAGAACAATACTGGAACTACTATAGCTCTTGCAAAAATTTGCATTCCATTTACTAATTTTTCTTTCATATGAAAATCCCCCTTTTTAAATCTTAGTGAATTCGGAAACCCTTAGGCCCCCATATATCTCACTCCCGGAGGGATGATTTTTACTCTTCCCCCCAGAATTTCAAATACTTGTTATACAACATTTCTCCCCCACTATTTGATTTAAACAATTACAAATCTACTATAGAATTACTTAGTCCGTAGACTTTTAACTCCTTTCTTTTAATACTTTGTTAATTTGTTGTTAGTTACACTTTAACAAATTTTTGTAATTATTTAAATAGAAATGCCCCCTTTAAAAACAGGTTAAGTCAATTGACAACATGTTTTTTTTATACTATTAACTTTTTTGCATCAAGAGCAGAAATGCTCTTTTAATTATTCCGTAGTAATACCATAAACATTCGTTTTAAGAACATAAAAAAGCTTGCAAATACCTAATGTAAGGTCATTCGCAAGTTCCAAAGCTTCCCTATCTACTATTTCTCCATCAATTAATTTTAATGTATCAATTCTATGAATTAATATAAGTGATTATTCCATCTATATTTTTCTTTCTTGTAAAATCTACTGGATTGTCGTAGCTAGCCAGCATTCCTCTTTCATCAGTTGTTAATTCCTTTTTCATTTTAAGCTTCAATTTTAATAATGTCATAAGGACTTTATCAAAAGGCTTTAGTTTACTATAATCAAAACCACCCCTTAAATAAAAAAACTGTATATATTTTTGTTCCTCAAAAGTAAAGTTTTTATCTCTCACTTCACTTATAGCCTCTTCTCTAGAAGGGGATGCTCCCGTTGCAAAAACAACAACTTTTTTATCTTTAAGTTTATCGAGGTTTTGTGTTATATACTTTACTCCATTGATACCAACAGCATACAAACCGCCACCGTAAATCACGGTATCATAGGTCATCAACATATCAACATTAACCTTTGAAGCATCAAAGATATCCGCAGATAACTCTTCTGAAATCCATTCTGCATATTTTTTTGCAAAACCTGTTTTTGACTTGTATATTACTACAGTTTTCATTGTTTCCACCTCTTATAATATAATTTTTTCATGTTTTTTACTGGTACAATATAAAATTTCTATTTAATTATACTATTTTTACCGTAAATTGGATATAAAATAAAAGTAAATTTACGTTAACATTGTGTAATAAAAATGAATCAAGTAATTTAATATGTCTTCTGATAGCCTCAATGATAATTCTAAAAAAAACTTATTTTCAATATTTATGTTTAACTGTTTTAATCTAGATATGTTTAAAGGGACCTCACTATTCAGAACTCCCTTTTACTATTTTCTATGTTTTTATCCTTTTACCAACCTATCAACTTCTTCTATTCAATCTTTCACATTTTCCAAATTTACTCCACTTGTAGGCAACAACTAATAATAAAGTTTTCAATATCTTTGATTATACAGTTTTCTCTTTTAAAGACAGTCTATAATATTTTGCGACGCCATTATCCCCATATTATCAATTGCATCAAAAGTCGATGCTGCACAATGTGAGCCTATAACAATATTATCAAGAGTTAGTAATTCTTCATTCTTAGGAGGCTCCTGCTCAAATACATCCACGCCTGCACCCCAGATTCCATTATCTTTAAGTACTTTATACTATGCATTTTCATCAATTAAGCCACCTCTTGCAGTATTTACTAACACAGCATTTTTTTTCATCATTCCTAGTTCTTTTTCGCCAATAATATATCTAGTTTTATCCGTTAAGGGTATGTGAATACTTATAAAATCACTTTCTTTAAGAAGCTTCTCCAATGAAACATACTCAATATTGTTATTAGATGCAAACTCTTCATCCTTAAAAAGGTCATATGCTAAAATATTCATACTAAAACCTTTTGCCCTTTTTACAATACCCTTGCCTATATTACCCATTCCAACTAATCCTAATGTCTTCCCATACATACCTACGCTGGTTACTTTGTTCCAATTGTGTTTCCTACACCCTTTATCGATACATACAATCTTTCTTGCCACAGCTAGCATCAACGCTACTGCATAATCGGCTACAGCATCAGCATTAGCACCTTTTGTTATAGTAACGGTGGTATTATTATTTTTCGCATATTCAATATCAATATTATCCGTTCCAATACCATATTTTGATACACCTTTAATTTTTTTGCATTTTTTAGAACTTCTGCATTTAAAGGGTCTACACCTACAATTATTCCATCAACATCTGCAATTTCCATAATCATTTCTTCCTGAGTCAAGATTCTTCCATATGGGTTTATTCTCAATTCGTATCCCTTTTGTTTAAGTAATTCAAATGGTTTATTGCTGTGTTTACCAAAAGATCTTGGCGTAATTAATATCTTCTGCATTTCTTTGTTACCTCTTTTCTACATATTTAAAATAAATTAGAATAGTTTTTTCCCTAAAATATTTATATAATAATCTAAAAAAAGTTTGTAGCTATTTTTATATATTCCAACATTTCTTTCGTTGGGCTTTATTATTTTAACAGGCTTCATTTTAGGTATTGGTTCTTTTAAACTTCTTATGTCACCTACAGCTACCATGCCAATATATGCCGCACCAAAAACAGAAGCTTCCTTAACCCCTGCAACAGTCCGTAATTTTAAATTGCGTGAAAATTATTTTCTTATTTAATACATATGCAAATAAATATCCAAATAGAAAAATATTTTTTTTATATTTATTTATTATGTTTTTTGCTTACTAAGATGATGTAATATTTGCTTTTTCTGTTTCAGTAAGCAATTCCAAAGTTGATATTACACAACATTTAAGGATAAAAAAATGTAACACAATATCAATTGAGTTACATTCAGAAAACACAGCAAATTATTAATAAGTCTAAATTGAGTGTAGACTTATTATGTTGATCAAAATCTTTAAGCTTTTTAAAGTACATTCAAATATACAAAGAAAAAAGGCTTTAGTTACAATAACAATAAGATCTCTATATAAAACCTTTATGTAATCAAAACCACTTAACTATAATAATTCAATATCCTCATGTTTAGAAAATTCAGTTAAAATTTCTTCTACTAGGATATGTTTTAAATTTCTAAAATTTCTTGCCTTGCAAATAAGCCTTAAATTTAAACACACTCTCCCTAGTTCCATAGAAGTATATACTGTACGAGAAAGATTCTCGTAATAAATTGGAAGGGTTTTTGATGCTATACTCAGTGAGTGCTTTGCTTCCTTCTCTACATCTCCTACTTTATCATCAGCAATAGATATTAATATTTCTTTAGCTTTTTTCCAATTACTTTTAAGCGTAAGGTTTATTTCAATCTCATTCCAAGTAAAAGGGAATGAGTTAGTTTCATTTATGAGATCTTCAGTGAGAACTTTTATGTTTGGTATATTTGTAATCCTTCCAGTGCTTTGCCCGTGGGTTTTGTTGTCATTTTCCCTAACTTCAATTATAGTTGTATAAAACCAATCCACGGCTATTACGTCACCAATACTTTCACCAATCTTTATTCTATCGCCAAGTTGAAATGGCTTTTGAGTATTAATTATTAACCATCCCAAAAAACTTGCTACAACATCACGAAATGCAAAGGCTAGTCCAGCTGAGAAAATGCCTAAAAATGTTTTTGGTATAATAAAAACC
>DHIM01000263.1 GCA_002403785.1 Clostridium sp. UBA4746 | reverse complement strand
GCTTTTGCTCATATTCGTCTATTATATTGGCTCTAACTTTCTCTTTAAATTTAATATCTAATATAATATTATTTAATGTTATATAATTAATCGCTTTTATATAATCATTTAAATCATTTGCTAAATAACCATTTGTATTATTGTATACAACATCTTTATTACCTGTTACATTTGAAACTATTACTGGTTTACCTAAATACATAGCCTCAAGGAGTGAAATAGATAACCCTTCCCAAAAGGATGTCAATATAAAAATATCTACATTTAAAAGTTCTTTTATAACCTCTTTTCTTTCCGACCATCCTGTGATTTTTACATTATCCGCTACTAATTTGTCCTTAAGCTCACCATCCCCTATCCAAATAAAATCATATTCTGTAAAAAATTTTGCTATAGCATTAAATAATTCAGGATTTTTTTGATAACAGATTCTCCCTACTGTCCCTATTTTAAGTTTATTGTTTCTTTTGCTTTTAATTGAACTTAAATTATTCTCTTTTATAATTTTATCTATTTTACTTGTATCAATTCCGTTGTTAATATTTATACATTTCTTTGATATTTTCAGAGCTTCTTCGTATTCTCCAAACGAGCAACCTACCGTATACCCACCTAACTTACTAGCAAACCTTTCTAAGCCATAAAATAGTTTTCTCTTTAATTTGGATTCATTCTGCTGTAAAAATGAAAATCCATGTGGATTATAAAAAACCTTTTCCATATTAAATCTATTCGCATAACATGCAATCCTTCCTAAAAAACCAGCTTTAGAGGAATGCAGATGAATAATATCTGGATTTTCTTTTTTCAAAATTTTTTTTAATTTCACCAGAGCCTTTACATTCTTATACGGGTTTAGCCCTCTGCACATATCAATTTGAATAAATTTTATTTTAGGATCAAAATCATTTTTAAAATTTTCGGGTGTCTCTTTCCGTGCAGAGTATATAATCACTACTTCATAGTTGTCTATAATAGAATTACTCAATTCAGTTAAAAACGTGTATACACCTGCACCAAAAGACTCAACAATATAAACAATTTTCTTCATACTATATCCTCCAATACATAATGCTATATTTTAATGCTTCTCCTCTATCTATAGCTGCTTTTGCATCTATGCATACAGGATATTCATTCATTATTTCCACTATATGCTCAACATCATTAAAATGCATCTCCTGTTGTTTTGTCAGTATTAAAATTGCATCTGCTCCGTCTATAGCTTCATCTTGAGTTTTAGTCTTAAATTCATACTCGGTTGTCACCATAGGATCAAATGCACTAACAATTGCACCTCTCTCGATTAAGAGCTTACATACATCCACTGCAGGGCTAATCCTATCATCATTAGAAAAATTTTTCATTGCGAGTCCCATAACAGCTACCTTTGAATTTTTAAGTTCTTTGCCTACTTGGTTTAGCAATTCTTCTGTTTTATTAACTATAAACTCTGGTAGCAAAGCATTCTTTTCCCTGGCAAGTTTTAATAAATCCATGCTTACTCCTAATTCTTCAGCCTTTGGAGCTAGATAGTGGTAAGCATTGGGGATACAATATCCTCCTACTCCTGGTCCTGGAGCTAATAGGTTTACTCTCTTGTGAGTATTTGCTAATTTAATCACTTCAAATATATCTATACCTAAAGCCTCCGTAAATCTAGCAAATTCCTGTGACATAGCTATATTAACGTCTCTTTGAATATTTTCGAACACTTTTGAAGTTTCAACTTCACTCATACTACTTGCTGGAATTATTTTTGCTTTACAAACTACTCCTATAAGCTCTATAGCCCTCAATAAACTTTCATTATTAATTGCACCAACTACTGTAGGCATGTTTTCAAATTCAACAAATGCATTGCCTTCAGCTATTCTTTCTGAAACATATGCAAGGTAAAAATCTTTTCCAGCTCTCATACCCGATTCTTCTTCAAGTATTGGTAATATAAACTGCTGCGTCGTTCCAGGTATAACTGTGCTTCTTATTACAACTAGATCTCCCTTTTTTAAATTTTTACCTATGACTCTGCAACACTTCTCTAAATAATCCATTACAAAATCGCCATTTATAATAGGTATCCCTACAGTTACAATGATATTGTTACACTCTCTAACTGCTTTTCCTGAATCTGTTGTAGCTGTATATCTTCCTTCTTCAATCTCCATTTGTAATATCTTTTGAATAGTTACACCATGAAATCTTTCTGTATGATGAGTTATACCCTTATTTGTATTTTCAACAAGCACATCGTCCACATCTACACCTACAACATCACATCCTCTTAAAGCAAAACTTAAAGATAACGGTAGCCCTACAAATCCTTGACCAAATATGCATACTTTTCTATTGAGTGCATTCTGAGTTTTATTTAAATCTTTTATTTTCAATATTCTACTTGGCATAATACTACCTCCCTTATTTTTGAATTATTTTTTCTATTTAGCTCCTACCCTTTTAAACACAACACCCACAGTCTTTAAGATAATTACTATATCCCTCCAAAAGCTTCTTGTATCTATATAATCCATATCAAATTTAATCCGCTCTTCATAGCTAGTGTCGCTCCTACCACTCACTTGCCAGTTTCCTGTAAGTCCTGGCTTGATAGTTAATAGCTTGTCCCCATATTCTCCATATTTTTCTATTTCCCGGGCAACTATTGGTCTAGGTCCAACAATACTCATATTCCCTTTGATAATATTCACTAATTGTGGTAATTCATCTAAACTTGATTCCCTCAAAAATTTACCTAACTTAGTTATTCTAGGATCATTTTCAAATTTAAAGTTCTCTTCAAATTCTCTTTTCATATCGTCTGGCATGTCGTTTAGTATTTGCTGCGCATTAGTTAGCATAGTTCTAAATTTATAAACCTTTATTAGCTTTCCATCTTTGCCTAAACGCTCATGTGCGAAAAATATATTCCCTTTAGAATCTAATTTAACAAAAATCCCAATTACTAAATAAAGAGGTGAAAGCACAATAATTGCACTTAAAGAGCTTATTACATCAAAACACCTCTTTATAAATCTATATATAAATTTTGATTGTTCATTTTTTCTTAAACTTTCTAAATTCGTTAAAGTTTTCAAATCTCTCATAAAAATCCCCCTCTATTTATTTTTGAAATTTACTTTTATGAAAATCATTTATAAAAGCAAAGGCCCAATCTA
>DHIM01000143.1:2824-4379 GCA_002403785.1 Clostridium sp. UBA4746 | reverse complement strand
CTACACTATTGACATAGATCCAAGTTGTTGGGACACACTGACACCGCCGACCACCTGAACTACCTTCTCCCAGGGGGCAGCTTTTGCCTGAGTAGCCGCTGATATGACACGGAAGGATGTACAGCAAAAAAGTAAATCACTATTTAATTATACATCCAGCCCGTTGCCATCTGTGGAAAAGAAAGGATAGTCCTTCACTTTTTCATAGGACTCTTTTAAAAGTGTAATATCATCCTCAGTCAAAGGATGCTCCAAACATTTATCAATATTTTCAACAATGAATGAGAAATCAACAAAATTTCCAGGCGGAATCAAGGTATTAACTCCGAGAGAAAGCGTGTATTTCATAGCAGCAAGGCAGAGTTCCTTGTTTTCAAGATCAATTGGTTTACACCAAGACTTCGTAAATCGTGAGTTTTTTCTTTCATCCTTATTTATCCAGCGTCGTTCTATAAGTCCTTTCATCGCAAGGATGCCCATGCCCTTTTCTTTTGCTGTTTTGCATAATTGTGTTCCCATACCATATCCGATATTCATATGCCAGTTCAGTGGAAATAGTACAGTATCAAAGGCATAGAGTGACATTGCTTTTAAAGCTGCTGCTTCACTATGGCAAGTAATTCCCAAATTTCGAACCAAACCCTTTTCTTTTGCTTTTACCATCATTTCCATAACACCACCAACCCCGAATGCTTGATCTACTTCTTCTTCACTACTGAGTCCATGTATCTGATATACATCAAAATAATCTGTGTGAAGCAATCTGAAAGACTCTTCAAATTCTTTTTGGGCATCTACTTTCATTCTACAACCTGTCTTGCAGGCAAGGTGTATATTTTTACGATATGGTATAAGTGAATTTCCGAGTTTCTCCTGTGCATCCCCATAAGAAGGGGCAACATCAAAATAGTTAATGCCACGGTCAATTGCCCATGATACATATTTGTCAGAAGCATCCTGACCATCTTCCATAGAAACAATACCTCCATATACTACCGGCGTAATCTCAAAACCTGTATTACCAAATTTTCTTTTAATCATACTTTCAACCCTCCCATAATTAATTTATATTATAAGTCTACCACACTTCTTTGGATTTTAAAAAAATGTGTTAATAGCTACTTTTCTAGGAGATCAAAGTCATATTCCCTTTGATCATAGTCGCAGATTTCACCACTTTTACCCTCTTGACGCGACCTATTTACCCTTTTATTTACCCAATATTTTTGATAGGCTATTACCTGTTCTTCAGTCCTTATGCCATTACTTATCCAGTTATTAAGTATTTTGGTAATATATTTATGGTCTTAAAATTGTAGCTCACAGCCTCATAAATAGCCATAATGATGACCTTGCTACTTACTTTTTTTGTAAAACTTAATATTTCTTCATACACAAATGGAGATATAACCTGGATGTTCTTCTTAAATACCTTAATGATCTTTTTTATCCCAGCAGAAGTGTCTGCAGAATTATTTTTGTATTTTATTTCATTTTCACATTTAGTAATTAATAATATCTCTTTAATCATTACTGCTTCTGCTTCTTCTTTATT
>DHIM01000143.1:1787-2657 GCA_002403785.1 Clostridium sp. UBA4746 | reverse complement strand
TTCTTACTTCTTCTTCTTTATTTATTACTTCTTGTTCTTTACTTCTTATTCTATTACTTCCTATCCCCTTGCAAGGGGCTTGTAAGGGGCTACCAAGTGGGTTATTAATTTGAACTTCTTTAGTTTCTTCCTTTTCTACAACCCCATCGTAGCCTAGGTTTTCTTTATATTCTGGTTTCATGAAAATTACATCAGTATTATTTCCTAGCTCATCGTTTACATAAAGCTTGTCCACTTCATCTAAACAACATTCTACTGAGATTTTGTCATCCTCTAAGTTACTATCTAAAATAGAATTTTTATCTATAATTTTCTCCACAATAAAATTCTCGAAAATTTTCAATACATCTAATTTAGCTGCTTTACATATTTCGTATAATGCCTTAATAAATTCTTTGTTTTTCACACGTTTTAACTCTTTTCGAACCCCAAGTATTGCATTTATATTATTGGGAGAATTATATTTTATCCAATTTAACAACATAATTTCATTTGTATCCTTATTGTATAGAATCTTTCCAAAGTCGCAAAATCTTCTAATTAATTCCTCAACATAATCTTTGCTATACCCCATCTCTATGGCAATAAACTTTAGAGATATTTCATAAATACCACTTTGAGTAGATTTTGTATTTGACATAATATAAAATAAAAAACCTTTCCTCTGGGGTGAGTTCAAGTACAAAGCTATCGCTCCAAAAATCAGTATAAATCTGTCTGTACTTAGCCATTATTATTCCTCCCTCAGCATTAGATAATATATCAGTAAAAATTATTACTATAAATTTTTAATTCGTAATCCCGTAATTATTGTTTCCTTTTTATGTAATTAGTATTTTTATAGCATATTTGGGGTAATATAATTATAAC
>DHIM01000143.1:0-1662 GCA_002403785.1 Clostridium sp. UBA4746 | reverse complement strand
TTGGGGTAATATAATTATAACTTTCTATATATTAGTGTCAACCCAAATATGCAACAAATTTTACATTTTTTAAAATATTATGTTGCATTATTGAAGTGAAATGGTCAAGTTTTACGTATCAAGTGGCTGCACCCAATTTAAAAGTTTTTATTCATATTGCACACTTATGTGAGCATTTTTTATTTATAAAAGCTATTTAAATTTTATAGCTTCTACTTGGGCCACAATATCATAGCTTTTTTCTGCCTTAATAAGCAATGATCCACCCGATGGAATTGCATTGACTAACTCCTAAAATATTCTTATGCTATATACTGATAAAATAATAAAAATTGCTATAATATTTTATAGCCACTTTATACAATACTTATTATATTAAAAAGTAGAACTTAATAAATGGGCAGGCAATTTGATGTGTGTAACACTGGGTATAGATTTATTTTAAAAAAGAAATGAGTGAAATAAAAGTGTGAATGATATATTTTGCTAGTATAGAATATATATTATTTCAAATGCTATAGTTATAAGGAGATGATAAGTTTGGATAAAAGAAGATTAGGAGAAATACTGGAATCTTATGGTATCATAAATGTTACATACAAAAACAATCCTGTATGGCTAGAAAGTATTAGTACTGATAAAGATAGAGTTATACAAGTAAAGGATTTAAAAACAGATAAACTTATGTCAGTAGATATCAAAGACTTAAAAGAATAATTTAAAACCTGAGGTTAGTAAATAGGAGGGTGATTTTATGCTGAAAGCAGTTATATTTGACATGGATGAAGTAATTATTGATAGTTAACCAACACATATGAAGCTGGAAAATGAGACTTATAAAAAATTAGGCATAGAGGTTACAGACGATGAGCATCACTCTTTTGTAGGAGCAACCTCTCATTATATGTGGGAAGCTCTAAAAAATAAATATAAGCTTAATCAAACACTTGATGAGTTAATTGAATATGATCTAAGTAAATATTTTAAATACCTTAATTCAGATGAATGGAGATAACTCTTATTGATGGGGTGAAAGAGCTAATAAAAGACTTTCATGAGAATGGAATAAAGCTAGCCATTGCCTCATCATCTCCACTAAATGTAATTGTGGCTATTGCAAAAAAATTTCAAATAGAAGAATACTTTGAAGTTTTTGTTACCGGTGACTATGTACAGAGAAGTAAGCCTGAACCAGATATATTTCTTTTTGCTTCAGAGAAGCTTGGGGTAAGCCCGAAAAATTGTATAGTTATTGAAGATTCTCATAATGGGGTTCGTGCTGCTAAAAAAGCAGGTATGAAGTGTGTAGGAATTAATAGCGGTGTTGCAGGAAGCCAAGACATTTCCATGGCGGATTTAGTGATAAATAGCTTTAAAGAAGTGAATTATATAAAATTAAGTTAATAGTTGTAAGGTTACTCTAAAGGAATCAAAATGGGGGATGCTGTTTTAAAATAGCAAATTGTAAATACAATCTGTTTTTCTATTCCACTATTTAATATTAGAATATAATTTACAAAATAAAGAATAAGAGTCAGCAGATATATAAATATCCACTAACTCTATTTTTTCTCTAGACACAAAATGCTCCCAGTATAGACTACTGTTATTTTTATTAAGTAAATTTATAATATTAATATTTTACTGAATTTTCATATGCAT
>DHIM01000197.1:3875-4142 GCA_002403785.1 Clostridium sp. UBA4746 | reverse complement strand
ACATAATGTTGTAATCTTCCTTTACATAATACCATGTTTTGTTACATTATAATATGTTTTTATTCTCTCATAATATGACATTATGAACCTATTATGTCCAAGATAAACACTATCATTTTAAGATAGCCTTTACTATTAAGCATATTTAATATTCCATTATTAAATTTATTAACATCATGAATAAATAATCTTTTTCTACAAATAATGTATTTATGAGGTGATATTAATGGATAGTAATATTGAGTTTTTAAACTATATCTATCAAAA
>DHIM01000197.1:3289-3661 GCA_002403785.1 Clostridium sp. UBA4746 | reverse complement strand
ATCAAAATGCTGAAATGGGCAAAAACACAATAAGTGAACTAATCAGTATTGCAGAAGATGCATCATTCAAAAATTTTTAGAATCGGAACTAAAAGAATACAACGAGATATTCAATATATCAAGTAATAAAATCGAGCAGGCAAAAAGTAAATCTAAAGGTATTGGCACATTCTCTAAACTTACGACCTACCTAATGATTAACTTTAATACAATAACAAACAAAACCCCCTCTCATATTGCTGAGATGTTAATTCAAGGAAGTACAATGGGAATTATTGATGTTACGAAAAGATTGAAAGAATATAAAGATGTTGGTCAAGACATATTGGCATTAGCAGACAGATTGTTAAAATTTGAGCAACAAAATGTTGA
>DHIM01000197.1:2796-3158 GCA_002403785.1 Clostridium sp. UBA4746 | reverse complement strand
AAATTTGAGCAACAAAATGTTGATGAACTGAAGAAGTTTTTATAGGAATTAAATTTATCGCGAATAATAGCTATCAAAAGGTACTTTCCTTGGAACAAATTTAATGCTCTAGGAAGTGCCTTTTTTATTGTTATTATATTTTATAAAGTGAATCTATTTTTATATTTCATAGTAAAAAGATAACTAAACCCATTTTACTCAGTTACATTTGTGTTACATCCATCTTATTTAATATAACTGACGCTTGATATACAAAATGATGATAATAGTATAAGTAAATTTATTGATATATTCGTATAAATACCTTAACATTATTTTAACATTGAGTACAAATAAATAAACCTTCCAAAGTGTTCCTGTTC
>DHIM01000197.1:607-2661 GCA_002403785.1 Clostridium sp. UBA4746 | reverse complement strand
AACCTTCCAAAGTGTTCCTGTTCATCGGTAATAATTTCAAAGACATTATCTCTCATCTGCTTATTTGTCATAAGTGCAAAAATCTCTCTGTAAAGGTCTACAGCTTCACTTTCTCCTTCAATACTGCTTTGTACTGCTTCCATAAGAGTTTTATATTTTTCAATATTAGTTGCTATGGGAATGTCTAATTTTTCACCTGTAAGTTGATAATATATTTGTTGAAACATTCCATAATGCTTAATCTCATCATCATAAGCAAATTTAATCTGTTTAATTACCGCAGGGTCAGTTGTCATTTCCATCATCCTTTGATATTTTACTCTATCATGTCTTTCGGCCTTCATGGCCTCCATTACCTTATCATTTAACGAGTTTAATCTGAAAAGCTGAGAATAATAAGCATTCATATTATAATACAAAATATATCCCTCCTGATTTTTGTTACATAATCCATAATATGATTGATTTGCTTAAGTTGACATAAATATATAAAAATATTTTTATATATTCTTAAAAAGACAGTTGTGTACATTGATTTTTTTATACAATAACTATTAAAATAAAATATAAAGCTGAACGATAGTAACAGAGATATGGATTGTGACATATCCTGTTACTAGATATAATTAAAATTGGAGATGAAATTTTGTGAGAGGCATAGATATATCTAGTTACCAACAAAATGTAGATTTTAAAAAAGTAAAAAACAGTGGTATAGAAATAGTTTATATTAAAGCCACTGAAGGAATCACTTACAAAAATCCTCTGTTAGAATCACAACATAGTGGAGCAATGGCCGTAGGTCTCAAAGTTGGATTTTATCATTATCTAAGAGCAAATGATCCAATATCAGAAGCAAAACATTTTTTAAGTATTATAAATGGACTTACAGCTAACTGTAAATACGCTATAGATGTAGAAGTGGCATTAGGTCAAACTATAACTAAAATAAGTTCTAATGTAAGGCTATTCGCAAATTATCTAATATCAAATAGTAAGGAAGTTTGCATTTATACAGGGGATAATTTTTATGCAAACAATCTAGATAGTTCAGTCAAAAATCTACCGTTGTGGGTAGCACATTACGGAGTAGCAAACCCTGATGCAATTAATTATATAGGGTTTCAATATTCAGGATCTGGGAGAGTAGACGGAGTAAATGGACTTGTTGATTTAGATGAATTTAGTTCTGCTATATTTATTAATTCAATCTCATCTGTAATAATTATAAATATAGACAAGCTTGTCGAGGATGGAATCAAAAATACTCATACCAATGAGGTTATAGCTAAAGTATTTATTGCTACAGGGGCTCATAATGAATTTGTACGTTGGATACAGCAGCGACTTATTGAATTAGGATTTAGCTGTGGTAAAACTGGAGCCGATTCATACTTTGGTTCGAATACATTAGTAGCGGTTAAGCTTTTTCAAGCCTCAAGGGGGTTAAAATCAGATGGAATTGTCGGGCCATTAACTATAACACAACTTTTAAAAAAATAAGTTTACATTCCTTCAAGAATGGTTTTTTAAAGGAATGTAGACTTATTAATGCTTTATTGTGTTTTTTGAATGTAACTCAATTGCATTTGTATTAATTTCTTAGGCAATTTTCATTTTTCTGTAATATTCACGGTAGAAAAAGAGCTCTATTTATCTACTTTAAATAATAGTAAATCATTATATATAATGGTATTATTCACTATAAAGTTATTTCGTAGCCGTACTTTATTAGACTTTTGTAGAATAGAATATTACATGACAAATTTATATTTTGATATTGTTATCGAACAACATGTTCCATTAAGTCTCTACATCCAATGATCTTCATAAATAAAACCATAAAAAATATTAAAATTAAGGATGGTAAAAAATGAAAGAATTTTCTAAAGTTTTTATATTGGACAATGTTAAATTAGTAAGATCTAGACTACAACTACTTTTAAATACAGAAGATTTAAAAGTTATCGAAACATCTAATTCCAGTGAGTTTTTCAATGCTTTTTCACAAAATACATGTACTAGTAATTTAATTATTATGGATATAGAATTAA
>DHIM01000197.1:0-446 GCA_002403785.1 Clostridium sp. UBA4746 | reverse complement strand
AATTATTATGGATATAGAATTAATGGCTGAAGATGGGTTTCAGGTGATTAGAAAAATAAGAAATAAAAACAAAGCCATACCAATTATAATTTTAACAGCTAATAATAATCGTAAAGTTCTTATTAAAGCAATTTTTGAAGGTGCTACAGATTATATTTTGAAACCCTTTGAGGATTTACGAATAAAAAATAAAGTTTATGAAGTTTTAAATTCATATAACAATTCGGAAGATATTCATCAAAAAATCTATGAATTTATAATAAACAACAAAGAAAAGTTATCTGAAAAAATATTATCTAGGCATTTTTTTTATAAGCCGGAGTTAAAACTTGAATATATAGATGATAATTATATAAATTATCTGTATAGTATATCATCTCATCTCACTTATCTTTCTGAAGCAATAAGTTTGAATAACTTGCTGCTTTATAACGATTATATTACAT
>DHIM01000164.1:35400-39311 GCA_002403785.1 Clostridium sp. UBA4746 | reverse complement strand
CTGTTGGATCAAATGCTCCAGGAGTAATCATTACAGCATATTTTCCTGATTTCATCTCAACCATTTCATCTGTAACCGAAATACGGTCTTTTGAAATGTAACCTTTTTTCAAGTAATCCACCATAGTCTTCCAATTATCTATCATTACTTTATCATCATACTTAGATTTAACTGTATTGTCACTTATGTCATAACTTATAGAAGGAGCAATCTTATCAACGATCTTATCAATATTATCTAATTTTTCAAGAAGTCCACCCTGTGCAAAGAATGGAGTTATTCCCGGCTCATTAGCTTTTAGTTTTGCAAGTAATGGCTCCAAATCCTTTACAGATTTTACGCTCTTAATATCAAATTTATATTTATCAACAAGGTCAGCCTTGTAAACAAACCCAGTTGGTTGTGCATAAACAAAAGGATGTGGTATAGAATATCTTTTCCCTGCAAAAGTTACAGCAGGCCAGTACCTTGCTTCAATTGTCTTTTTTATATCGGGACCGTATTTATTTAATAAATCATCGAGTGGAATAACATTCTTTTTAGCTACAGCTGCACTAAGTGGATTAAATACGCTGTTTGCCATACATAAATCAAACTCTTCTCCTGCTGCAAACATAAGGTTTATTTTATTATTGTAGTCATCAGGAGTGCCGTCAATAAATTTAAAATGTATTTCAGTATTTGGTAGCTTGTCTTTAAGTTCCTTATTAAGAGCTGCCTCAACTGATACTTGGTTTGATTCATCTGCATTGGGCTTTAGTATTACATAAGTAAGCTTAACCTTTTTTTGTGTTAAATCACTTGCTGATGAAGGTTTGGTGCTTGTTTGGGTGCTTTTATTACCACAACCTGTAGATCCAACTACCATTGCTAGCATGAGTGCTACTAGCATTGCTTTGCTTTTCATTGAAAACATTTAAGAATCCCCCTTTTATTTTTATCTGTATATGTTAAGGCACATAGTGCCGAATAACCTGATTTATCCTTTCACAGAACCTAATGTAAGTCCTTTCACAAAGTATTTTTGAAAGAATGGGAATACAAGTAGTATGGGTCCTGAGGCTATAACACACATTGCCATTCTAGCGGAGTAAGTAGGAACATCCTGGGGAGCTATGCCATAATTTAATGCATCCGCAGAATTTAAGAACTGAAGATTCTTCATTACTTTAATTAATAGATACTGTAGCATTATCTTATTATCACTATCTATATACAAAAAGCTTGCCATCCAATCATTCCAATATGCAAAAGCCATGAAAAGTCCTACCGTAGCAATTGCAGGCTTTGAAATAGGAATAATTATCGATATAAAAGTTCTTAACTCGCTTGCTCCATCTATTTTAGCCGCATCTATTATTGATGTTGGCAGGTTCTGAAGAAAACCTTTCATCAAAAGAATATTATATGCACTTACAAGACTTGGAACAAATAATGCAAAATAAGTATCCTTCATATTAAGCCATTTAGATATAAGTATGTAGCTTGGTATCAATCCACCACTAAACAGCATTGTAAAAAACACATAAAAACTAAGCTGTTTTCTTAAGGCATAATCCCTTCGTGTTATTACGTAACCTATTGTTGCAGTAAGCCAAATGCCAGTAATAGTTCCAACCAATGTTATACCAATGGTAGTACCATACGAATATATTAATTGCTTTGCATTGCTAAATATCGAAACATAAGCGTTTAATGTTGCATTCTTTGGAATTAGGGTATATCCGTTTAAAAGTATATCCTTTTCGTGCATCAGTGATATAGCTACTACTAATATTATTGGTATAATACATAATAAAGAACAGAAAATAAATATAATATGGATAATAATATGGAAAACTTTATCTTTATCTTTTTTTTTAGCATTAACCTTCATATTAATCTCCTCCTAGAACAAAGACTCATCTTCATTAATTTTTCTTACAACTGTATTAACTATCATTATCAAAATGAAGCCACAAACTGATTGATAAAGAGAAACTGCGGATGTCAATCCAATATCAGTCATACCTTTCACAGCACGGAAGACATAAGTGTCAATTACGTCTGTCGCGGGATATAATAGTGGAGAATCCAAAGTTACATTGTAGAACAGGCCTATATCCCCATTTAGTATTCTACCTAATGCTAAAATAGTGAGAATAGTTATCATAGGTCTCAATGCTGGAAGTGAAATATACCAAATTTCCTGCAATTTATTAGCACCATCAATTTTCGCTGCCTCGTAGTATTCTTTACTTGTACCCATTAATCCAGCATAGTAAATCACAGCTCCATAGCCAGCCATTTTCCAAATATAAATTGTAACAAGAATTATGTGCCAATATTTAGGTTCGTTATACCACGATATAGGTACATTACCAAAATACTTTATTACCTGGTTTACAATACCCCTGTCTGCATCAAGTAGTGCTATTAGAACATAAGATACTCCAACCCATGATAGAAAGTAGGGAAAGAATAATATTGTTTGATATAATTTCACAAACCCACGGGAAAGTTCGTAGAGAAATAAAGCGAGTATGACAGATACAACTGTATTACCAACTATAAAAAGTAAATTCATCACTACAGTATTCATTGTAAGTTTCAGTAATGCATTATTGGAAAAAATGAATCTAAAATTTTCTAGTCCTACCCAAGAACTATTAATAACTCCCTGCATAGGCTTATAATCTTTAAATGGTAATATAATACCATATAGCGGCACATAATTAAATATAAACATCACTATTATAGCTGGTAAAGCCAAAAGTGTAAGCTCTATTGTTCCATAGTTTTTTTTGAGTTTTAACTTCAGCTGTTTTAACATGGACTGTTTAAGCTTAGGTTTTAATTTAATATTCTGCATTGATATCACCTCTCTTTCATTTTATTACTAAACTTTCATAAATTATTGTCACTCATCCCCCCCTATAATTTGTTTTTCGTTGTAACTGCATCCTGTAATTACATTATTTAACATTGTATTGATTGTGTATACTGCAATTTGTGTAATTAACTATACTATTACGTATAAAAAGTGTTCATATAGTGTAAAATTAGTTGTACTTTATAAAAATTACCTAATATACTCGTTCTATCATAAATCTAACCCGTGACAAGAAGCATTCTACAAGAAATTTATAAATAAATCACATATATTTCTTCACTAAATCCATTGATTTTACTGATTGTACTTTGCAAGGAAGATTGATTAAAATGGCACATTACAGGTATTCAAGAATATTATGAGTTACAAATTTAACTATAGCATTTTCTTGAGCTTTAGTTATAGTTCCTGCTTTAACAAGACTATCAAGTTTCGTTTTAATTTTTTTAACCTTTTTTTTAAAATCTCTATCTTTAGTAGAATTTACAAATTTAAGTATCTCGTCTTCCTGGTTTTGTGTTATAATCCCTGTTTTAACAAAATTATCAAGTTGTGCTTTGATTTTTTTGACCCATCTTTGAAGGCCTTTATCTGGTGCTACTATTAAAGCATTATTAAAGTTTATAGTTGCAGTTGCAAGTGTTGATACTTGAGCATCTACATCTGCTTGGGTTGCTTTCATATCTGTGTTTACTGCTGTGGCTACAGTTATTGCACTTTGGAAAGTATCTTTTGCTATTTGAGTAACGTTTCCTACTGCTGCTCCTACTGTTTTACTTCCAATTAATGTTGTCGCATCACTAATTACTTTTGTTAATGCCGCTCTATTTACTACTATTACAGCATTATTAAAATTAGTTGTTGCTGTAGCTATCGCTGTTACTTGAGCATCTACTGCCAATTGCGTTGCTGCTTCATTCTCATTTACTATTCCAGCTGCAGTTATTGTACTTTGGAAATCATCCTTTGCTCCTTGAGGAACATTTCCATTTGCTGCTCCTACAGTTTTGCTTCCAATTAATGTTGTTGCATCACTAAT
>DHIM01000164.1:15438-35212 GCA_002403785.1 Clostridium sp. UBA4746 | reverse complement strand
ATTAATGTTGTTGCATCACTAATAGCTTTTGTTAATGCTGCTCTATTTACTACTATTACAGCACTATTAAAGTTTGTTGTTGCTGTTGCAAGTGCTGCTATTTGAGCATTTGCCTCTGCTTGCGTTGCTGCAGTATTGGCAATAACTGCTGTAGATGCAGTTATTGCACTTTGGAAAGTATCTGTTGCAGCTTGAGGAACGTTTCCTACTGCCGTTCCTACTGTTTTACTCTCAATTAATGTTGTTGCATCACTAATTGCTGTTGTTAATGCTGCTTTATTTACTGCTGGAGGATTGTTTATGGGGTTTTGTGCAAAATACAGATCATCGAAGTAGTATACATTGCTATAATTCCAGTACTCCTGAATACTTATCTCACTGATTTTTGACCAATCTAAAGCCTGTGTTTTATCAAGAGTTACTACTATCTTAGTCCATGTGCCTTGTACACCAAAATGAGGTGTTGCTCTATTTATATCATTTGTACCTAAGTTCCAGGTAGCTCCCAAGTTATCTTTCAATTTGATGTGTATATTATTATTGCTACCAGCCATATCCTTTACATAGAATATCAAGTAGCTATAGTTGGTAGCATCAAAAGTTGCCAGTCCCATTGGAGTTATTTTTATATTCTTCGTATTATCTGCAGGATGGGCCACAGTATTATCCCAATATCCTCCTGCCAAGGATGACATGGTCATCTTAACAGAGTTTCCATCCATTATATTAGCATGATCAGTAGCTACTTCTGTAGTTACTTGAGTATCTGATGAAAATCCATTTCCGGCACTAAAATTCTGAAACCATTTAACAGGTGCTGCTATTACAGCACTATTAAAGTTTGTCGTTGCTGTAGCAAGTGCTGATACTTGAGCATCTATATCTGCTTGGGTTGATGCTGTATTTGTGCTTACTGCTGTAGCTGCAGTTATTGCACCTTGGTAAGTATCTTTTGCTGCTTGAGGAACATTATCTACCTCTGTTCCTACTGTTTTACTTCCAATTAATGTCGTTGCATCATTAATTGCTGTTGTTAGTGTTGTTTTATCTATTCCAAATGCTGGTATTACAAGTGTAGAATCTGCTGATAAATAAAAATCATCAAAGTAATAAACTCCTGGATTCCATTCTCCAACTCTAATTTCTTTTATAGCTGTTTTATCTATTCCAGTAATAGAACATAGGGCGAAATTTATTGGTATCCATTTGTCCTTTGCTGATCTGGTAGTTGTCCATGTACTATATTCTGCATTGTTTTTATCCACAAATGTAAGTTTTACAGTATTAACACCTTGCGTATCTTTTACGTAAAAATTCAAATAACCATAGGGAGACGTATCGATTAAATTCTCGTTTGGCGGTAATACATTTACACATTGTGCTGAACTTCCTGGGTCTCCAGATGCGCTAGTTGTTAGGTTTACACTCTTTGAACCACCCGTGTTGGCACTTGAACTATCTGTTGCAACAGTTGCGTTTGTTCCAGCAGTAAATCCACTTCCTGTTTCAAAATTTTGATACCATGCTGGTTTTACGATTGTTTGTGAACCTGATTGTGAACCTGACCATTTAAATGTAATAACAGAATCAGCTGGAATCGTATAAGTAAATGATTCAGAACCCCATTTTACTTTTACTGATTTATCAACTGTATTTGTATTGTTAACTACAATTACCTTTGATCCATCTGGATTTTTAAATGCAACATCTTCTACATCATTGTCAAAAGAATTTGATTCAATTCTATATGCTCCAGAATCTACAAATTTGCTAAATTGTCCTAATGTATAATAATCTGCATTATACGATACCGCACCAGTTAACTGATTAACAGTTACTACACCATAACATGTACTTTTATCTAAAACTGTTGGTCCGTTATTCTCGTCTAGTGCCATATTCCACCACAAAACAGATTTTGACCAGTTTCTTGTAACTCTAATTGCCTTCGCCATATGCTGTTTAAAGCTATCATGCCAAGAACCATCTCCTGCCCAAGACCCATCTGAGCCCTCTGTAAACCAATTATCTTTAGTTGGATATGCATTATGAACAGCGGTCATAGACTCTTGCCCTCCCGCATATAAATGCCATGCTGTTCCTGCAATATATGGATTTGCACCAGAATCTCCGAGTACACTTAAAGGGTAATTTATATCATTAAAATTATGATCATACGCAATAATCTTTGTTGGTATACTATTATCTTTAAATGTGGGACCCAGATTATTCTTAATAAAATTTGCTTCTTCTGAAGCAGACATTACCATTCCTGGATAATTTGGTGGTGCATATTCTGGTTCATTTTGTACTGTAACAGCATAAATAGGTAGTCCTAGCTCTTTATATGCATTAATATATTTCACAAAATAATTTGCATAAGCATTATAAGCACTAGTATTAAGAGTACCTCCTATCATGGAACCACTAGTTTTCATCCATCCCGGTGGACTCCAAGGTGTAGCCATAATTTTTATGCTGCTATTTTTTTGTAAAGCTTGCTGGAGCAAAGGAACTATATATTCATTGTCATGATTTATGGAAAAATTATTCAAGTTATCATCTGTTTGTCCACTTGCCATTTCATCGTAACTATATTGATTTCGTGAATAATCACAAGACCCTATAGTTTGTCTTAATAGACTTATTCCAATACCATTTGTTTTATCAAAAAGGTTTGTCATTAAAGTATCACGAGCTGCTGTACTTAACTTATTCTGTATTAGATAAGCTGATGAATCTGTAAGTGACGCTCCAAACCCATCCATTTTTTGATAATTTACGTTATCGTTTACATTGATTGTATGATCATTTGTCCCACTATCACTACTAAAATTCACATTGCTTTGAGGTAGCAGTAATTTACTCTTATCAGCCTTAGTCAACCATACATTAACTGGCTCATTAACTGCATAGGTTTTTTGAACACTAGATACCTGAAAGATTACTGTAGCTAGTAAACAACTTAAAAAAATACTTGTTATTTTTCTCCTTTCCATTTCAAATCCCCCCCTATTAATTGATAAATAATATAATTATGTTCAATACATCTTATAGTTACATTATTTAACATTCAGTTAATTATGTATACTGTTATTTGTGTAATAAACTGCACTATTGCGTTCAAAAAATATTCACCTAGTGTAAAATTAATTGTAATTATACACTAGGTGAATATACTTATATTCTTTATTTAAATCTAACAATTCAATTATCTTATTCACTATAATTTCGAGAAATTTTTTCTTGTTTTTTCTACTACACTTATATTTGTTACGTTCCACCTCTTAGCAATACTCAATGCACTTTGAAATCCAAAACTATTTTTTTATGGAGACAATCCTCTACTTTATCATCTATGTCACTTTTGTTATTCTTTATGCTAAGCCATAAATCATATTGTGCATCAAATCCTTCAAACCATGGTTGTAATTCATCCAACATGTCTTTACTCGGTAACTTCTTAATACTGTGAATTGCCTCTTTAAGACTTTATTTGTTAGGAGACAAAGTTTTTCACCAAGATAATACACTTCCTTAAAAAGGTATTCCATAAGTTCTCTTTCCATAAAAGTCACCCTTTTCTTTCAAAATTTAAACACTGAAAGATTTATTTCATTAATAAATCTTTCAGTGCCAAGCTTCTTAAACAAACTATTTGATACAGGTATCAGTGAAAGTACTCTCCGTTTCCCTTCTTTTTATTTGCTTAGAGAACACGTTAATATTTATTACTTTGTTTTCTAATCTTGACCTCTCTGCAGCAAAGGCCATAAGATGACTCTGAAGTGATATTTTGGCTGATGTCAAACCTTCACAGGTATCCTCATGCTGCAAGAGCCTGACAAAGTTTTGCATAATACCTTCGTCTCCTCCACTGTGACCGGACTTCGTTTCATTAAGAGAGATAACGCTCCTTGCTCTCGTTGAAAAATCAATAACTTCTATTTCGTTTTTCTCCATTGCACCCCTTATTTCACCTTTAGTTCCCATGAGTTTAATTGTTCTAGTAGTTTCATTTGTAAATGCGCACATGGTAAATGCAGCAGTTACTTCATTTTCAAACTCTATATTAACAACTTGATGATCAACTACATTGTTATCACAATGATAAACGCATCGACCATATGGGCCTTCTTTCAACGCCTTTGTAAGTGAAGAAACACTTGTGTCGTTACTGATAACTGATGTTGGCCATCCGATATTTCCATTTAGATATATTTTTGGTGCATAATATGGACACTCACCATCATGAGGACATCCATCAAGACATCTTTGAGGTGCCCCTTTGGGAGCATTCTCTTTTTTAAAATGCAGAAGTGATCCGAATGAAGAAATCTTTGAACACTGCGATCCTGAAAGCCAAAGCATTATATCCATGTCATGGCAGGATTTTGCTAAAATCATAGGACTTGATTCATTTGAATTCCTCCAGTTACCTCTTACATAGCTGTGTGCATAGTGCCTATGACCTACATTTTCATTATGCACAATTGATATCAGCTTACCAATTTTGCCTTCATCCAAAAGCTTTTTTAACATTGTAAAAAATGGTGTGAACCTCAAGACATGGCATATTGATATCAACCTCTTATATTTCTCTGCATACTCGCTAATCTCAATACACTCTTCAGCTTTATTGGACATAGGCTTTTCAAGTAAAAGATGATATCCTTTTTCCACTGCCTTAATCGAAGGCTTTAAATGTTCATTGTCTGAAGTACATATTATAGCAGCATCAGCAAGTTTAGGAACTTCTAATAATTCTTCCCAACTCGAAAAACACATATTCTCGGCTAATCCATGCATCTTACGGAAATTTTCTCTCCTTTCTGTATCAATCTCTGCAACTGCTATAACCTCAAACTCATTTGGATATAAAAGTGCATAACTAGAGTAAATTACTCCTCTTTGCCCAGCACCTATAACAACAGCACTTATTTTTTTCATGAAGAATTCCTCCAATTAATAATTAATATCAGTATATTGTTTCAATTACTACTTCATCAAACTTCTCAAGCAAACTATATGGTATTTTAGATCCACTCACTTCTTTTCCATTTACCAAAAGAGCCTTTACTCTATTCTCAAAAGCTTTTCGCCTTCTTATTTTAATTTTGAGTTTGACTCCTCTTACAACTCTTTCAACGCTTACGTTTTCCCAGGTCGGCGGAATATTTGGATCAATAAATACTCCGTCATAATCTGGCCTTACACCGAATATATACTGACTGGCAGTCAAAAATGTCCATGATGCCGTACCAGTGAGCCATGAGTTTGCACCCTCACCGTGTCTGTTATTAGCCCTCCCCAGAATATTTGAGCAGTATACATAAGGTTCTACTTTGCAAATTTCAGCCTTATCATTTCTCCTTGAGGGTAAAAGCCTCAAATAATAATCAAATGCATACTCTGGCCGACCTAGCAAACATTCTGAAATCATTGCCCAAGGATTACTGTGAGAAAAAACTGCACCATTTTCCCTGACTCCTGCTGAAAAAGCAATGAAGCATTTCTTTTCCATATCGAACCCTGGGGCAGAAGGATATAAAAGTTCTATCCCATAGTCCGATAGCATATATTTCTTCACTGAATCCATTGATTTTACTGATTGCTCCTTAGATGGAAGACCGCTTAAAACTGCCCAAGACTGGGCATTCAAGAATATTTTTGCATATTCATTTTCTTTAGATCCAATCTTATCACCATATCCATCAAAAGCCCTTAGGAACCATTCTCCATCCCATACCACCTTAAGCTTAGACTTGCAGTATACATATATATCCTCTGCCCAAGCGTAATTCTCATTCATGTCAAGAAACTCATATAACTCCATTAATTCTTTAACAGCATGTGCAAGCTGGAAAAATACAAATACACTTTCCACATCACCTGTTCTTTTTATATGACTTATACTATCGTTCCAATCACTGCCCAGCATAAGAGGAATGCCATGTCTTCCAAGCTTTGACATTGTAAATTTGATGCCCTGTTCTAGATGCTTAAGTACAGTAGCCTCTCCACAATCATAATAAGGTAGCACTTCATCAAGGAAGTCGTAATTGCCTGTTTCCTTCAAGTATGTACATACTGAGAAAATAGCCCAGATATGATCATCGGACCTCCCCCCGCCCGTTGCAAGTTTTGTAGCTGGGTAATAAACGGATTTAGCATCACCTGCACTGAGTTGTACCTTAAGTAGTTCAACCATACGTTCTTTAGCTTTTTCAGGAACTGTATGCATCACTCCCAAAACATCCTGCATACTGTCCCTATAACCTATACCTCTGTCTATACCTCTTTCATAAAGTGAAATAAATCTCGACCAATCAAAGGTAGTCTTACATTGGTATTGATGCCAAACATTAATGAAGTTGTCCAAATCATCATCTGGAGTTTTAACCTTGAAATTAGATATATAACTGTCCCAGTACTTCTTTAAAGCATCAAAATCATCATCTATTGTTTTCTTATTAAGTGCTTCTTTAAAAGCTTTTTTTGAGTTTTCAGCCCCGTCTGATACACCAAGCACAAACACAATTTCCTTTTCCTCGCCCTCTTCCAGTAAAACAGGGCAGCAAAGCGAACCTATACTGTAATCCCCTTCACATTCAGAATTTGAACATACACCCTTTTCAAGAGCAATAGGATTTGTTTCGCAGCGGTAGATTCCTCCAATGAAATTTTGCAGTCTACAATCATATCCCTCAACAGATGCATCCGTACCGAAAAATGAAGACATCTTTTCCCCTTCCTGTACCGGGTCAAAGATTATTGCCCCGTTCTCATAACGTGCAATACCTTTAGATCTTGGCCATTCACATATAACATCCTCAGACGCTATATTGTAACTGAATTCTAGGTACGTAAAAAGCTTAAGACTTCTTTTCCGGTTGGAGTTGTTTTTTAAAGTCATCTTCCAAACTTCATATTTCTTATTAAGAGGTACGAAATACTTTGTTTGAGCTTCTATTCCTGAATAATTGCCTTTAATTACAGTATATCCCATGCCATGCCTGCATTCATAGAAATCCAGTTCCTTCATAACCGGCTGCCATGTGGGAGACCAGTACTCTTTAGACTCCATGTCCCTTATATAAATGTACTTTCCTGGTCTGTCTGCAGGGAGGTTATTGTACTTATATCTGGTAACCCTTCTATGTTGAGGGTCTCCGTCAAAGCTTATACCCCCTGCGGTATTTGAAATTATTGCTCCATATCCACCCTGTCCAAGATAATTTATCCAAGGTGACGGCGTATCCGGTCTCGTAATGACATATTCCTTATTTTCATGATCAAAATATCCAAAATTCATTTTGTTTACCCCCGCGTATTACTTTTCATATTGGTTAAATTATCTCCTGCGGAGCTGCACATTAACGACTTCAGAAGGAGATTTACCCCTTTGTAGTTCTCTGGAGTAGATAACAATTCTCAATTGTTATCCCCCCACTGAAGTTTTCTATTTGTTAATGTATGTAACTCCCACTTATAGAGGTTGGAGACTTTCCTTCTGAAATGTCGTTAAAGCTAATAAACTTCATCAGAAATACCATTATTGCTAATCACTTCTTTATACCAATATCCGCTTTTTTTAATAATTCTTTCTTGTGTTTTGAAATTAACATAAACTATTCCATACCTCATATCAAAACCCGATACCCATTCAAAATTATCCATGAAACACCATATAGAGTACCCTATAAGATTTACCCCATCTTGTATCGCCCTATGAGCCTGCTCAAAGTGCTTGTAATAAAAATCTATCCTATCATCGTCTTCAACCTTTCCCAGCCTGCTTACACGGTCATTATTGCACATTCCATTTTCAGTGACTATTAAATTGATACCATTATAATCCTTATGCAGCCTTGTAAGTATTTGATATAAACCCTGAGGATAAATTTCCGTACCATTATCTGTAAGGTTTGCCTTAGGAATATCTACAAATTTATCTTTAAGTGGCCATGAATTTTCATCATGAGTTAAAAGAAAACGTGAGTAGTAGTTTACTCCGATGAAATCAATAGGCTGATTCATTATTTTTAAATCTTCTTCCAAAATTTCAGGAAGTAAGCCCGTACTTGAAAACAGGTCAAGCAAATCTGGAGGAAACTCCCCTTTCATTACAGGATCAAGAAACCATTTGTTTATATAACTGTCCCACAATTTAGCGACCTTCAAGTCCTCTGCAGATTCGGTAAAAGCTTGAGACGGATAAAAATTTGGTGCATAACCAATTTGACCCTTTAAGCCCATTTCCCTATACGCACTTACTGCTTTACCATGAGACAACATAACAATATAGGATGACAAAAGGCATGCCCCAAAGTCACTTATTCCCGGTGCCCCAGCACCTCTCCAGTATCCATTTATTGATGTAGAAGCCGGCTCATTGTGGGTAATCCACATGGGTACGTCATCGCCCAATTCCTTAAACATACAGCGAGCATACTTCTCAAAACAATCGGCAGTAAACCTGTTAGTCCAGCCTCCAATATCCTGAAGCTTTTGTGGAAAATCACAGTGAAAAAGTGTTACCATCGGCTTTATACCGTTCTCATTGAGTAATTTTACCAGCCTTTTATAAAAATTGATTCCCTCCTGGTTGGGCTCCCCGTAACCATCCGGAAAAATTCTCGGCCAGGATATCGAAAACCTGTATGTTTTCAGTCCAAGCTTCTTCATGAGCTTTATGTCTTCTTCATACCTATGATAGTGATCACAGGCTACGTCTCCATTACTGCCATCCTTTATTTTGCCAGGGTTATGTGCATACCTATCCCAAATAGACTCTCCCTTTCCATCCTCATTCCATGCTCCTTCAATTTGATATGCCGAAGACCCTGCTCCCCAAAGAAAATTATCTGGAAAACTTTTAATTGTCATTTCCATTTCTCCTTTCGTAATTACCATTTTTACACTTAGGCGTTATTCATTAAATCAAAAACCCCCGTACTATAAATTTATTGTTCGAGGGTTTTTAATGTTTGTAATTTTTATTTTTGTAATAATGAAGTTTCAATATCAGTACTTATTACCCCTTCTCCTCCCAATACAATTATATTTATTATTCTTTGAGTTACATCCTTATTGTCCCCATGTAGTATGACAAAATTCCTCTTTATTACAAGTTTAACTATAGCATCTTCTTGAGCTTGAGTTATAATTCCAACTTTAACAAGACCATCAAGTCCAGTCTTTATTACGCCCTTATTTAACTTAGTAGTTGCAAATTTTAGTATAGCATCTTCCTGAGTTTGAGTTATATTCCCTTCTTTAACAAGACTATCAAGTTTTGCTTTGATTTTATTGATTCTTCTTTGAAACCCTCTATCAGGAGCTACTATTACAGCACTATTAAAGTTTGCAGTTGCTGTTGCAAGTGCTGATACTTGAGCATCTGCATCTGCTTGCGTTGCTTTCGTATCTGTGTTTACTGCTATGGCTGCAGTTATTGCACTTTGGAAAGTATCTTTTGCTGTTTGAGTAACGTTTCCTACTGCCTTTCCTATTGTTTTACTTCCAATTAATGTTGTTGCATTACTAATTGCTGTTGTTAATGCTGCTCCATTTACTACTACTACAGCATTGTTAAAATTAGTTGTTGCTGTAGCTATCACTGATATTTGAGCATCTACTTCCAATTGCGTAGCTGCTTCATTCTCATTTACTACTCCAGCTTCAGTTATTGCACTTTGGAAATCATCCTTTGCTCCTTGAGGAACATTTCCATTTGCTGCACCTATTGTTTTGCTTACAATTAATGTTGTTGCATCACTAATTGCTTTTGTTAATGCTGCTTTATTTACTACTATTACAGCATTGTTAAAATTAGTTGTTGCTGTAGCTAGTGCTGTTACTTGAGCAACTACTTCCAATTGCGCTGCTGCTTCATTCCCATTTACTACTCCAGCTTCAGTTATTGCATTTTGGAAAGCATCCTTTGCCCCTTTAGGAACATTTCCATTTGCTACTCCTACTGTTTTACTTCCAATTAATGTTGTTGCATCACTAATTGCTGTTGCTAATGTTGTTTTATTTACTTCAGTTACTGGTATTTCAAATGTAGAATCTGCTGAGAAGTAAAAATCGTCAAAGTTATAAACTCCTGGATTCCATTCTCCAACTCTAATTTCTTTTATAGCTGCTGTGTTTATCCCATTAATAGAATTTAACGGGAAATTTATTTGAGTCCATTGGTTCTGTACTGATCTTAATCCATCTGTCCATATACTATATTCTGCATTGTTTGTATCCACAAATGTAAGTTTTACAGTATTAGAACCTTGAGTGTCTTTTACATAAAAATTCAAATATTTGTAGGCGGATGCATCAAATGAAGTCCCATCTTTCGGTACTACATTTACACATTGTGCAGAGCTTCCTGGGTCTCCAGATACATTAGTTGTTAGCTTTACACTCTCTAAGCCACCATTGTTAGCACTTAAGCTATCTATTGCAACAACACCATTTGTTCCAGCAGTAAATCCGCTTCCTGTTTCAAAATTTTGATACCATATTGGTTTTAGTAGTGTTGGTATTACAAAGGTAGAATCTGAGAAATAAAAATCATCAAAGTAATAAACTCCTGGATTCCATTCTCCAACTCTAATTTCTTTTATAGCTGTTTTATCTATTCCAGTAACAGAACTTAGCGGAAAATTTATTTGGGTCCATTGGTCCTTTACTGATTTTGTTGGATCTGCCCATATACTACATTCTGCATTGTTTTTATCCACAAATGTAAGTTTTACAGTATTAGCACCTTGCGTATCTTTTACATAAAAATTTAAATAACTGTAGGAAGATGCATCAAAAGAAGTCACATCTTTCGGTACTACATTTACACATTGTGATGAGCTTCCTGGATCTCCAGAGGCTGTAGTTGTTAGCTTAACACTCTTTAAACCACCAGTATTAGCACTTGAACTATCTATTGCAACAGCTCCATTTGTTCCAGCAGTAAATCCACTTCCTGTTTCGAAATTTTGATACCATACCGGTTTTACTGGTACAATTTCCTTAAGCATCACAGCATCAAGATTAAATGTTGTTGTTACTCCAGAATCGGCAGTAACAAAGAATCGTAAACTTTCTCTACCTGCATTTTTATCTGGGGAAAACTCTAACGTATACGGTTTCCACACATTCCCGTTTTCCTCGGCTGTTATTTCCTTAGAACTATTCGGACCAATCCATGTATAATTTCCCTGGGCTTCACTATCAATTACACTGAATTTTCCTGATTCTACCTTAGCCCAAAAACTAACTTGATATTTCTTATTAGGATCAATTTGAAGCCAATTAGCATCTGCTTTAGTTCCCTCCTGTTTTATTCCTACGTCCGAACCTGTACCAACTACTTTTACAAATTTATTACCCATAGGAGCCGGTTCCAATTGAGTACCGGTTTGAGTTGTTATATTTGCGTCACTACTACCCGACCACACATCAGGCATACCGTCAGTATTGTCATCAATCTCAAAGCTACCGTTATACAATAGGTTAAAAGCTTCAGGAATATTGACCTTTAAGCTATTTACCTGTGCACGTGCACCGTCACTAGTTGTAAGCTTTATTGTATAGTCTCCCGGCACTGTGGTACTTGGATAAGAAATTACAACGGTATCTGTAATTGTACGATCTTTGTGTATACCTGTGCCACTATACCCTGCGGTGTTCGCAGTACCTGTCAACTTATTGGCAGTCCATCCTGCGGGAAGATCAAGCGTATAGTTGACATCTTTTGCATCCATTGTGTAGTTTCTTACTTTTACATTAAGATCAAATTTAAAATCATTATACTTTTTAGCATTGTCCTTTTCTAAACAACCATAAAAAGGAGGTACTTTTACTACAAAAGTGGAAATATTCTGTGTTCCACCGCAGTCTGCGGTTACAACAAAATTATGTCTATTCCAATCATCACCTTTACCAACAGGTATTATAAACTCTGCTTCACCGGCAGCACCGGCAGCAAGTTTAAAAGCTGTTCCCGATGATGATTTAACGACCCATGTAGCTTGATCCATAGCTTCTGCATTTTTTTCAGGTTGGCTAATTGACAATGTACCTTTAACTAACTTTTTTGAATAGTTTTTCACTCTTACCTTCAGTACTACATTCTGACCTTCAGTCATTTCAGAATACTCAGGCTCTACGTCAACTCTCACATCCGGAGCTATATCTTTAACTGTATTATCTTTAACAGCTGCTTTATAATTCGTATTTTTCAGATCAAAGACCTCTTGCATTGCATCAATATATCCATATCCAAAAATAGTATTTGGTTCTATTGAACCACCCTCTCCCCACTCATTCCAAGCATAGAAAGTAGACATATTCATGGATTGTGGATGTGAATCAAGATAATCTTTAACATTATTCAATTGTGCCTTAAACTTATTAGGACTAGGATCTGAATAATAATAGTCTCCTGCACTGTCCGAAGCTACTCCTCTCCAAGGTCTTGCGTCGAATGCATTCAATCCACCTGGAATAAACAAATAGTTTTCATAGTTTTCATAACCAGTTCCGTCTCCTGAATAGTCCTTATATACAAATTCATTCCATGCAGGCGGATAAGATGACGCATAATCTTCCGGTATTCCAGGGTGTTTATCCAAGTCAAGTCCAGCAAGATTCAACGGTTGGAATCCATCATAGCCTTGAACCATAAAGTTTGACAAAGCCCTGTAACCATTACAAAGAAGGATTGGGTCTCCTACTCCTGCTTTAACAGATTCTGCGCGTAGGTAATCCAATTCTACCTTCAGGCTTGCATCTGTACCTCCGAGCCTTGATATCATATCTCCAAAGAACCCTATGATCGGTCTATCATTCATAATAGGATTCGTACTCTTTGACCTCTTGTATTGTGGTTCCTTCATGAACTCAATTAGCTTTGGTACAATTCTCGCTCTCCAATCTGTTGAATTATATGAACCGTCAGCTACGAAATAGAGGTAATAGTTCATCAGATTTTTGTTAGGTGAAGTCTTCCATAATTCAACATTTTGTCCAGGCCTTGGAGCTGTTCCATCTTCCTTCCAGTAATAATAAAATGCAAAATGGCTAAGTCCACGGCTAGACGCCTGTAAAATTTGTGCATCCAAAACTTTCTGCTGTCTGTCATCATACCATCCAAGCATAGGTTCCCTATCAGCAATCGGCCCATATCCCCAAGGTCCTGGTTTAAGCAAAGTGTCTCTGATACCGCCGAACCAATCGTTATCCCTGCCATAAGTATTTTTGGTATTTACAACCATGTGCGGAGACAATTCAGGATTCCAGTTAGAGAAATAGAATGCGCCAATGTCATAAGGTGCATCTGCTGCTGATACAGGTACAGTACTACAAAACATGGAAAATAAAATAACGAAGGCAGCTACTAAGCTTAAGTTTACAGATTTTTTTGCCAGTAATTTTCTATACATACTCAACCCCCCTACTATTTTTTTACTCCTTACTCATTTACTTAATAGAAATTTATCACTCCTTATCATTTATTTTTCATTGTGACTATATCTTATAATAACATTATTTACCATTGTGTTAATTGTGTATACTGTGATTTGTGTAATAAACTATACTATTGCGTTTAAAAATTGTTCACTTAGTGTAAAATTCGTCCTATCTTAGAACTAACCCGTGACAAGAAGTATTTAACCAATATTGAATAATCATTATAAATATAGATCCCCACTAGGAAATAAAAAACTGTAATTAGAATTTATGCTTTCACATTAACTCTAATTACAGTTTCGTTATTCTAACTTCTTTACATTTTTGAGCAATGAATACTTCTTTGGGGTACATCTATATCTGGCTTTAAAAATCTTATAGAAATATGACTCATTTTCTAAGCCAATCTTTTCAATAATTTCATAAACACTAATTTGCGTATTCTCAAGCAATTCTGCTGCCTTCTTTAATCTTACTTCGCTTATATATTCTGCAATAGTTACTCCACTAAAATCTTTAAATATCCTTGAGATCCGTCTAGGGTTCATTTTCATCATATCTGCAATCTGATTAGCACATAGACTTGGATTTGAATAATTGTTAATTATAATGTAAACCACCTGATCAGCAATAACTGTATACTTTAGCTGAATTTCATTTTCATTTTTATATTGTAGTTTATCTTCTATTATTTTAAAAAGCAAATGATAAAATTCATCTATTGTTTCAATTTTAAAAATCTTATTTTTAAGGTCTGTTAAATCTGATCCAAAATAATTTCTATCTATCATCATCTTATCAAATGTAATCTCTACAACATCAATAAGGTTTACAATTTCCCTCATAATCCTATCATAGTCAAGCTTCACAATATCTTCTAATATGGTTTTCAATGAAACTTCAATATCATTCATATTTGAAGTTTTTATACCTTCAACCAACAATTTATCAAGCTTCTTTGAATATTCCTGTTTTGTACTAGCGATATTCTGTTTAATTTTCTCTGGAACTATAATGCTCATCTTACCCATGGCAAACCTATACAATAAGCTTTTTAAAGCGTATTCATACCCTTGGGGAATTGTCCAAAGATTTATTACCATTTCACTTACTGCCGCTGTAACGGATATATTAAAATATTTAAGTATATACTCCTGTGACTTCTTAATTTTATTTGATATTTCCATTATATAATCTTCCTGTTCTGCCTTAATACCTACTATAGAAACCATCTTATCCTCATCCATTTCCACACTCTCAACCGGAAAAGACTGAGATATAACCTCACTCATAATATTTACTATGGCAAACTTTATCAACTCCCTGTTTATTATATTATTTTCCAGTTTAAACCTAGTAAAGTTATCTATTTTAAATACAAAAATTATAAAACAATCATCATATGAAATATTTAAAATATTTGCTTTAAAAATACTCTCAGACTCTTCTTTATCCAACCATTCTCCTTCAGTTATTAGTTTTCTTAACCAATAGGTTTTCATTATCCTTTGATTCATACTTTTTTCTCTTTCATAATAATTCAATTTATCAAATGCATAATTATAAACACTTTTCAAATATGATATTTCATCCCTATTAACCTCATCATATTGTACATCTTGTTTATCCAAAGTGATCTGCCCTATAAGTTTATTTATTGGTTTATATAACTTTTTTGATACAAATATAGATATAATTATTGAAATTATTATAAAAGCTATTAAAACCAAAACTATTCTGTCCCTTATTATATTGAAATACGAATAAATTTCTTTTAAGGGTTGTACCTTAAAGAGAACAAGTCCATCACTTTCAACGCGTGTATAAGTCACAAAATACTCTTGTCCATTTAGCTTTGCGTTAAAAAATCCTGTTAACTCTTTACTATAATTTTTGTTTTTATTAAGCTCAGAGTACAACCACTGCTCTTCTGTTGAGTTATTCTTTTCTTTTCCAATGAACTCTCCTTTTTCATTCATAACATACACGCTGTTGTTACTGTTTTTTTTAGGCATATTTATTATATTCAAATTATCCAAAAGCCACTCTGGCCTAACATTTACAATTATAGCGCTATCAATTTTTGAAGGTGTACCTGTAGTTTCATAAAGTATATAAGTAAGAACCTCTTCCTCATTTGTTTTAGTTCCATAATCAACTTTAATTTTTCTTAAAATAGGCTTTAACTTAGGAACATTAGGGTACTGTGACATTATTTTTTTAAGATATTTATCATCAAAAAACAATGGTTTCCCAGTATAAAAATATTGTTCGTTAAAGCTATTGTATATACAAATTGATTGAATGTAATTATTAGACAAAATAGCAGAGCCTGCAACTTTTCCTAATCTTACACTAAGTTCATTTATATCTATCTCCTTATTTGTAGAATTCATAAGAAATGATAAATCCGAATTCGTATACATAAATGAACAAATATTTGTTATTGTTTTATCCATAAATTCAGCATTATATTTCATCTGACTTAATATCTCTTTACTGGTTTGATATTCTTTATCTAAAAATATTTGATGAACTGCCCCATATATAACTAAAGTTAAAATAATAACAATTAATGTAGTTGAAGCCGTAATCCAAAATATTATAAGTTTTTGATAACTTTTCGCCCCAAAAATACCTCTAGTCCTCATATTCCCCCCCACGTTGAATATCAATCATTTCTCATCAGCAATATGTCATAATATACCTATAGTATACTTCTATAAACACCTTAAATCAACAAACATAATACGAATATTGCAAACTTTTATAATTTTTTAAGAAAAGGCTTAATAAAATTGCTTAAATTTTCTCCGATTTCTATCATACCATTATTACTAGGATGTAATAAATCGTGAGATAGTCCATAATGACTCTTTAAAAGCTGTGTCCCATCCACATAATATAAATTGCTTAACTTAGAACTGTCCACTATTCTTTTTAAAATATTTCTATATTCATTAGCAGTTGCTTTAGGTTGTCTATCCGGCCATATATATCCTAAATCTGAAAATGTAGTAAATAAACTTATGCATATTATAGGTTTTGTAGGGTTACTTTTAGCAACGGTGCAAATAAAATACTCTGCTGCATGAAAAAATTCTTCTGCAGAAACCCCTTGATTTAACATATTTACAGATATACAAAAGGATGCAAAATCCCAATCTTTTCTAGAAGCTATATAATCAGCAATTTCTTTCTCACAGTATGCGCTACCTGTGGCACCTAGATTAATAACATCAGTTCCAAGTCTCCAGGCTACCTGTTTTACATAAGTAAGATCAGGACTTGTTGCATTTACTCCTTGGGTGATGGATGTTCCATAGGCCAAATATTTAAGCTTAGGCACTTCATTTTCTTTTGGAGGTCTTATCGTTTCCCCTTTAATATCTATTAAATGTACTTCATTACCACTTATTATTATCCTACAAACTGCTACAGAAAAAGGATATAAAGAATCATCAAAATCTTTTCTAGAAATAAACTTAGGACTCGGTATTTCTATATTAATTTCAATTGGCTTCTTAGTAATTATATATTCTCCTGCTTGAAAATCACCAAAATAAAGCATCACCTTGCTATCCCCTTCATAACTTGCAAGTGTAATTTTCACAGGTTTAAAATCACTTACAAATCTGATCTCACCACATGCAGCTTTTTTATATACACTCTGAGATTCTGGCCTCAGTTGTAACCTTATCTTTTCTGGCATCCTCTGCAGAAGTACACCGGCTCTACCCTCCACGGTTTTAACTTCTTCAAAGTTTAAAAGCTCTATATTTTTATAAATCATGATGACCCTCCAACTCTATAAATATTTTCGTATTACAGATGGTTTTAAATTTATTACATTCTATTCCAATCAAATTCCACTGAATTTAAAAATGCCCTTGCAATAATCATATGTCCAACTGTATCCGGATGAACTCTATCCCAGGTAATAGATGCCGAGTTGTAATATTGTAGATAGGAGTCAAATGCGGCTTGTAAATCTACGCAAATTACATGGTTCTTTTTCCCTATTTTTTTAACTATAGCACCGTATTCATCCATTTTGACACGCATTGGATCCTTTTTATTGGGTTCCATAAAAAAAGGTGTCATCAGTATAAGACCCTTCACTTTGGGAATTGTACATTCAACAAGATTGTTCAATATTTTTTCATATTCATCACTATAAACATGAGATTCTGTGATTAAAGGCGAATCAAACTGCCGCCAAATGTCATTAATACCAATGAGGATAGCAATCCAGTCTGGCTTTAAATCCACAACATCCGTCCCCCATCTTTTTTCAATATCTCTGATTGTATTTCCGCTTGAACCCATATTAACCATACGAATTCTAGATTCAGGATAAGTCGTCTTTAAAAATGCATCTATTAATGCTATATAACTTTTTCCAATTGCCCCGAACAATCCTTCTCCTACTGGTCTAGCACGTTCAAAGTCAGAAATTGAATCACCTATTATAACTAGTTTGCTATTATTTTGAATTAGCATAATTACTATAATCTCCTTGTCATATTATTATTTTAACCTTACTATCTTAAATCCCAAGAAAAGACATGAGCTTTTTCAAGTCCCCAGGTACTTAAGGGTATAAACCTTATGCTCTTTGTTTTAATATTTAGATTTAACTTAACCAGCCTTTGATAGTTATTCTTTATTTCTGCTACTTTAATCCAATTTCCACACTCATCTTGGGCTTCTATCTTAAATTCCTTTATCATTGTCTCAGGTATATGAAAATCATTTTGATTTAATGGGTAGTTGCATGGCATATTGTGTATTTCTCTATTTAAATTACTATCAAACACAAATCTTAATTCATTTAATTGTTCTGGATTCTCAAAACTGCATTGTACCCACTCGCCTAGGTTTCCCCTCCATCCATTATCATCATTTCCTATTGGTCTATCATATCCATTTTTTAAGACTTCTGCACTACCGGACTTATCAATTATATTTGCCTTACGGGTTAGATTCCATACTCCCCTCTTATGCCAGGGTAAATAACAATCATCTTCCATTAACATTTGCTGAAGATTTTTAATTTCTTTTTTATATACCCCTCTTGGAGTTAAATCTTTATTAACTGCTATAGAAGCTGCAATTCCTACTGCCTGACCTATTATGGCGCAGGTTGCCATAACCCTAGTAGCACTCATGGCAGCATGAGTACCGCTTATATTTCTTCCTGCAAAAAACAAATTTTCTATATTTGCTGAGTAAAGACATCTATATGGAATACCGAAAGGTGATGGTGCTGCATGAAATATGGTTGGATATCCTCCAGTATATTTAAATCCTTCTGGATGATGATCATCCATGCTCCAGCCGCCATAGGCTACTAAATCTTCAAACTTACCTCCACTCGCTATATCGTTTTGGTTTAAAATATAGTCTCCTACATTTCGGCGGCTTTCCCTTTTCCCTGGAAGAAAACCTAGCCAGTCTATTACCCAGTTAGAAGCTCCGTGATCTCCGTAATTTTTCATATGATCCCACACACCAAAAACTATTTTTAAAAGTTCATCCCTCATTTCCTCTGCATCATGTATGGTATCATTCTCCCCACCAATTTCAATCCACCAATAATTAGTTTTTAAATCGTGATCACGAGCTGGAAAGTCCTCATCTGTTGTATATTTATTTGCCCAAACTGGAGGTATAAAAGGCTGTGCCCTCTCCGTCTCCCTTACCTGAAATAGGCAGCTCATGCCCATTGTTTTTTTATCTGATTTTGATGGTGCAATAGACTCATTGAATTCACTAGAAGCCTCCCTACCTTGACGGAATTCTGCTCCTGAAAGTGGTGATAAGATACTATCTCCTGAGCAATCTGAAAAGTATCTTGCCTCAACTGTATGCCAGGTTTCTGTAGTTAATTGCCAACCTTTAATGGACTCAATTTTATTTCCATTCATTTTGGCGTCTGTGCAGCTACAATTTAATAAAAGTTCTATATTTTCCTCAAATCTTACCTTTTCATATAAAATACTATCCCAAATTGAATAGTTTGGGGTAGGATTACGATATAGATTCTCCATTTGCATTTCTTCGAGTATTCCTGTTTCTCTATTGCTTGGTCCCTGAGCTCCGCATATCCACATTCTTATTTCTGAAGAAGCATTACCTCCAAGCACAGGTCTGTCCTGCATCAGTGCTACTTTAGTACCCTGCCTTGCCGCTGCTATTGCAGCACAGATACCAGCCATTCCTCCGCCTACAATGCATAAATCTACTTTATGGTTTAAATTTTTCATATTAACACCCCCATATATAATATGATAGTGTAAACACT
>DHIM01000164.1:10991-15200 GCA_002403785.1 Clostridium sp. UBA4746 | reverse complement strand
AAAAAAACAATGACCCCCTCTATAATATCTTTAAATTCTGGCTGTAAATATCCACTCGCCAGCACTAACATTGAACATTATATGTCGTTTATTATCCTCAACAAACTCTATATTGGACAATTTTGATATGTTATTCATGTTGTTCCACATAATAGTATCATTTACTTCTATACTACTGTATCCTTTTGGGCCCATATTTTCATTTCTATAGGGTATACCAATACTTGCGGTAGTGCCTTGTGGAACAAGTACTTTCATTACAGTCTTTCCACTTTTCACTTGAAGCTCCAGTCTAATTTTCCCCTTAATGGTTGGTAAAACAGTATTACGTTTTGTTAAATCTCCAGGCTGAGGAATAATAGAAAATCTATTAAACCCTGAAACCTTTGGTGTTATTCCAGCAATATACTTTCCTGCAATTATGGTAATCCATCCACCCCACCCATGATTAGAGTTCTCGCCAAAATATTCAGGTAAAGCTGTATTCTTTGATGCTAATTCTCTGGAGAATCTAAACTTAATTCTATGCACTGCATCGCGTGCATATCCCATAATAAAAAGTGCTTCTATAACAAACCTCTCCATGCCTATACTTGAAAATAGACTCTGCTTAAAAAGTTCTCTAAGAACAGGCTAAGGCCATTTTTCCATGAATCCATAACCAATATTTTGAATCCACAGCGATATGAGCCACTGCCCTTTCTGGAGTTTCTTCTAAAGTATTAACTTTTCTAAAACACATCCATGTATTTTCAGGACCCTCTTCCGCTTGCCCTATCCATTTAGCTTTCCAATTCACAATATTTGAATTTAAATATGCATCTTTCATGATATCTTCTCCTTTATTTATATAAGAGATATAACATAAAAGGTATACCTACTGAAACACTTTCTCCAGCAGGTACACCTAAATAAGTGAATCCTTCATTAGCAATATTGTTTTGTTTTAAAATATAGTCTCCTATTAGAATTAACCCTTAACGCCACCAGAAGCTAATCCCTTTATAAAATACTTTTGTCCTGCAAGAAATACTATAATTACAGGTAATAAAGCTGAAACTGAAGCAGCCATAACTAAATTATAATCAGTTATATTTTCATCTCCAAAATTAGTTAAAGCTACTGGTATAGTAAAGGTTCTCCAATCTCTTAAGAATACAAGAGGATCCATAAAGTTATTCCAATTCCACATAAATACTATCATGGCGAGTGATGCCATAGCAGGTTTTGACAAAGGCAAGATTATTTGCAAGAAAGTTCTAAATTCTGATGCACCATCAATTTGTGCAGCCTCCCTTAAATCATTAGGTACTCCAATAAAGAACTGTCTCATTAAAAATGTACCAGTTACAGTAACTACACCTGGCAATATTAAAGTCCAATGGGTACCGATTATTCCCATTTTATCAAATATTATAAATTTAGGTATCAATGTAACTTGACTTGGTATCATCATTGTAGCTAGATATAATAAAAATACAATTCTAGATCCACGAAATTTTATTTTAGCAAAGGCATAACCCGCTAAACAACTGGTCATTACTGAAAAGATTACATTTATCGATGTTATTTTTATTGAGTTAAAATAGGCTAATGCAAAATGATAGTCTCTAGGTGCAAGGTTACCTATATTCCACACAAATTTATAATTATCAAGATAAAAATAGTTTGGTATCCATTTAATAGGGATCTTTAAAACATCTCCACTTATCTTAAAAGATGCTGATATCATCCATAAAAACGGTATTATCATTGTAATAGCTAAACACCATATAATTGTAGTTACAATTATTTTTGTTATTAATTTCTTTTTTAATTTTTTCACTTTAAGTTTCACCAACTTTCTCATTAATAATTAACCCACTTTTCCTGAAATTTCCATTGAACAATAGTTACTATGAATAAAATTATAAATAAAATCCAAGACATAGAAGCCGCATACCCCATTTTAAAGAAAGTAAAAGCTGAGGTGTAGATATAATAAACTAATACATGGGTTGAGGTTCCTGGTCCGCCTTTCGTCATAATATATATTTGTCCAAAAACTTGGAAAGAACCTATAAGAGTAGTGGTTACTAAAAAGAAGGTAGTAGGCGAAAGCATTGGAATTGTTATTTTTATAAATTGTTGTAACCCAGTTGCTCCATCTATTTGTGCAGCTTCATACAATTCTTCTGGTAAGGATTGTATGGCAGAGGTGTAAATTAAAACTGCATATCCTATTCCAGCCCAAATTGACATAATTATTATTGCAGGTAATGACCAATGAGGGTCCCCAAGCCATTGAGGAGGGTTTTTGATTCCAATTGACTTAAGAAACTGTGTAATTGGTCCGTAGGGAGAATACATTACTACCCATACAATTGAAATTGCAACTATGTTTGAAATATATGGCATGAATAAAGCAAGCTTTACTGGGGCCTTTCCTATCACGTATTTATCCACTAATACAGACATAATAAGTGCAATAAACACTGTAATTGGAACTAAACTAACTGAATAAACAATGGTATTAATAAGTGATTTTGTGAACCATTCATCCTTCCACATATTAATGTAATTCATTCCCTTATTAAAATTAATATTAGAAAAGCCTTGGGTATAATCCCAATTTGAAAAGCTTATAATTAATGAAAAAATTATTGGAATAATAGTAAACAATAGAAATACTATTATATTTGGTCCAATAAAAAGATATCCAGTTATATCTGTACGCAATTGTTTACTTATTTTCATAATAACCTCCATTTTTTTATTAAGGGGTAACTAAGATACCCCTTAATAAATTTTGCTTTTATTATTTTAGTAGTGCATCTGATCTTTCTTTAGCTGACTGCATTGCTTGCTTAGTAGTTTTCTGTTTAGTAAGTGCTGACTCGCACTCTTCATTATCAACTTTTGTTATTTCAGCAGTCTTATTAGTTATAGTTGGTACTGCATAATTAGAGTATGATTTAACGATTATATTTTCAAAGGATTTTGAATCTATTAATTTTTCAGAGCCTTTAGTTGCTACCTTAAGAACAGCTGCTTTATCAACATTTTTGTTTGATGGAATTCTCCCGTACTTAGCCATAGGTAATGAACCTTTTTCACTATACCATTTCATAAAATCCCATGCTTGTTGAGTGTTTTTAGATTTTGGATTTATACTTAAAAAATCTCCTAGTCCTCCATCTGTATATTTAGCTGATTCCTTTTTCAAAGTTGGGAATGGTGCATAAGCTGTCATAAAAGTATGAGGATACTTTACAGTATCTTTAATAGATCTTGTACTCCATACACCTAAACTCATTGCTGTTTTTCCACTTAAAAACAAGCCTTCTATCGTCAATTTTTGAGTAACAGTATCTATATGAGATACTGCTGATTTATCCACATTCATCATATCTGAAGTTAATTGTAGATTTTTTTCAAATTCAACATTATCAAAATTCGATTCTTTTCCACCAGCTTTATAATTTGCATCCCCACCTAAGGTGGACTTTACAAAGTTTACTGCATATGATGGTGCTTGAACTGTGTTAAAAAACATACCATAAGTTTTGTCTTGGCCTTCACCTTTTGTAAGTTTTTTAGCTATTGCTCTAAACTCATCATAAGTCCAGGTTTTGGGAACCGCTATTCCAGCCGCATCAAACATATCTTTATTTATCAATATACCGCTATTAGTTAATTGCTCAGGTATAGCATATGTCTTACCATCTATATTGTAATTTTTTACTATATCACCAAAGTTTTTGACCATATCAAATTTATCTTTCTCAATAAAGCTTGTTAAGTCCATTGCCATTTTTCCACTAGCTCTTTTTTTAAGAGTGTCCATACCGTAACTCATGTAAAGATCTAAATCACCACCTGAGAGTAGACCAGTATCCAGCTTTAAGTTTCCTTGATCATCATTTACAAATCTATTATATTCAACTTGAATTCCCTTATCCTTGTATTCCTTATTAAAATTATCCACAACCTCTTGAGGACCATACTCTGGTGGAACTGCACCCCATAGTTTAAGTGTAACAGTTTCTTTTTTTGATGAATCTTGACTATTAACCACTGCCTTGGAACCACATCCTACAAATGCGGATACAGAAATTGCAACTGTTAACATCATTACTATTAGCTTTGTTTTTTTCATATTATTTTGCCCCCCTGTTTTACTTTGTTTACGTTTACAATATTATTATATGCTTATTCATTGCGTAGTAA
>DHIM01000164.1:2425-10795 GCA_002403785.1 Clostridium sp. UBA4746 | reverse complement strand
ATTGCGTAGTAAAATAAACTAAACTGTTAATTTATTCATTATTTATTAAAATTTTGCAAAAAAATATTCATGATAGTTAAATTTATTTAATCATCATGAACTTTCTTATACTATTATTTGATTTTTCTATACTATTCTTCGATTTCCTTATCATTTAATTGACTTCTTATAATCCCTTGGAGATAATCCTATTATTTTTTTAAAAAGCATAGTAAAATATGTTGAGTTTTGAAAACCTAACTTATCACTTACTTCATATATTTTATAGTTACTGCCGAGAATTAATTCTTTTGCTTTTTCAATTTTTTCATTATTTACATAATCTATAAAACTTATGCCAACATCTTTTTTGAAAATATGTGAAAAATAACTTTCACTCATATTGACATAGTTAGCCGCAGTAGGTACATCTATGACTTTATCCAAATTATTTGTAATATAATACTTTATTTTAATAATTTCTTCTCTATATTTCCCAAGATTTTTTGTATGTAAAACCTGAATTAATTTAGTTATAAATAGGTTCATCCAAACTAAAATATCATCTATAGAATCATATTTTGAAATTATTTCCTGAGGCTCCAAGTTAAAATTTTCAATATTAATTAAATAAATATCAATACCATTTCTGTTAGCAATATTATTCAAAAAGTATAAAAGTTGATTGATTTTATTTCTTATCTTAAATTCAGGCAAGTTTTTAAAATATTTTAGCTTAGTAATATATTCATTAATATATTGGTTACATAGCTCATGATTTGATTTTTCTATCGACTCAATTATAATTTTAGAATAATCATTTAAATCAGGTAATAACCTATCACTCTCATTAATATCTTCCTCTTTTCCTAAAGAAACCAAGCACTTACCACTACCGCAGTAAAACCTAAGATTACATGCTTTCTCTGCCTCAAAAACTGCAATTCTAAATTCCCTAATTCCTTTATGCTTAGTACTTAATCCCCCGGATACACTTATGCCTAAATATCTATGAAGATAATCTTTAATTTTTATAAATGCTTCCATAACTTCCTTTTCAATAAATGTGTTTTTTTCACAATTGATAATTGTAGCTATACCTCCTTCACAATAATTAAAAATCTCAAAGTTTGGAAATATTTGTAGTATCTCAGAAACCATATTGCCAATTGCTGAATTCAAGATACCTTTTTTTTTGATTTTGCCATTATAATTTAATTCATATATATTATTAACCTTAATAATTAAAATAGAATATTCCTCGCCCATACTAACTTTCATATTCAGTGCCACAAGCTCATTGCAGAATTCCTTTTCATTAGAATAGCTTTGTTCTATAGCTACTTTCAATTTTTTATCTTTTATGGTGGCAAGATTTTCACTAAACATGTTGTCATAAATATTTTTATTTTTATTCTTTTTAATATCTTCATCTATCTGATTCTTTAGCACTTCTAAAGTGGTAAGTAACTCCTCTGAAGTTACAGTTAACTTAAATATATAATCATTTGCCCCTAGCCTCATAGCTTCTTTCACATTTTGAAAATCATTATAACAGCTAAGTACTATGATCTTTATATTTGGATAATCCTTTTTAACTGCAGTAATTAGTTCAAACCCATTCATCTTTTTCATCATTAAATCAACAAAAATTATGTGAGGTTCCTGCTCCTCTATTTGGGACAAGGCTTCAATACCATTACAAGCTTCCCCTATAATCGTATATCCTTTATCTTCCCAATTCACCATAGATTTAATACCAACTCTTACCAACACTTCATCATCAACTATTAGTATCTTATACATTAGTATTCTCCTCTCCATAGATAACCGGCAAAACTAATTTAACCTGAGTTCCCTTATTAATTAAACTCTGCACTTCCACTCCATATTCTTGTCCACATGCGATCTTTAACATTTCATGGATAGTTTTTATACCAATCCCTGTGACCTTTCTATTATTACTTAGCTTTTCATTTTTCTCCTGAAAAATTTTCTTTATTTGAGTTTTGGTCATTCCAACACCATTATCTTCAACTGAAAGTATTAAGTTGTCATCTTCAATTTTGCCCTTAATAGTTATACAACCAATCCCATCGCGATCTTCAAAAGCATGTATAATGGAATTTTCAACAATGGGCTGTAAAATAAACTTTATTATTTTAAGTTCCATTAAACTATCCTCAATCTCATACTTAACCTGATAACTACTTCCATAACGATTATTTTGTATAAAAACATAACTTCTTATGTTCTCCATTTCATCCTTTAAAGGTACCTGCTCTCCACCTCTTTTCATACTATATTTCAATATATTGCCTAAAGCATCCACTGTTTCAACAATATTATCAGCCTTTCTTATTATAGCCATCCACCTTATTGTATTCAAGGTGTTAAATAGAAAATGAGGATTTAACTGAGCCCGCAGCGATTCATACCTATATATTTCTTTAATTTTATGCTCACTTTCAAGCTTCTCAAACAGATCCTTAATAGATTTTGCCATTTTATAAAATGCCTTATTTAAATATCCAATCTCATCCTTTCTTTTCAAGTTAAGAAAGTTTAAATTGCTACTTAAGTCAAAATCATACATCCCCTGCTCTAGTTTTTTTATAGGATAAAAAATTTTAACTGTAACATATATTGTAGCTAAAAGAAGAAATATTGCCGCCACTGTAAAAACTATAGTAATTTTTGAAGAAAGTACATTTAACTGACTAGCTATATTTTCATAGGAACTAATTATTGTTATTTTCCAATCCTTATTTATAGATGTCCATTCGCTCTTTCTTATATTATAATAATTAACCAAATACTTTTTATTGTTAATTTCTATCAACTTATAGTCTGGATTCTGTGAATTATCTTCTTTTATTAACTTACTAATATCTTTAAATTTACTTATACCCTCATCACCCACATAGGTTAAAATTTCTCCTTTTGATGAAGAAATTAATAAAGAACTATTTTTTTCAGGTATATATTTTTTAAATATTCTACTGAACTCTTTTTCAGAAACACTTATAATTAAGGTTCCGATATTATTGTTATTACTGCTTTCTATGCTTCTAACTAAAGAAACATACTTCACATTCTTTTCTTCTTTGTCAAAGGAAGGTTCAAAGTCGCTCCATACAGCATAATAATTAGATTTTAATGCTTTCTTTACCCAATCCTTATCACTGATAAATTTATAATTATTAAAGTTAAGAGGCCAATTTGAATATATTTGCTTTTTATTATCAAAAAAAGTTATCTTAATATTTTCACTAGGAAAATCATTATAAAGCATGACTTCATTAAAAACCTTATTAATTATTTGATATCTTTGATAATAATCAGTATTTTCATTTTTTAAGACACCTTGAATATCATTATTATTGGTTATTAAATTTGAAATCTTTGTTATATTATCAAAAGTAGCATTAAAATCATTTTTAAATTGTGTTATGTTTTTTATATTGTTTTTGCTCATTTCTTCAGTTATTATATTTTCATATATTCTATAACTATAAAAAAAACCTACAGCAACTGGAATTATGATAAATATAATTATCCCCATAAATATATTTAGTGCCATGCTATGCGATGGTTTAATTCTATTAAACCTTTTACTAGTTTTCATGATATTATTTCCCTTTCAATTTTAACTATTAATGTAGTTTATTTGATATAATAACATTATAAGTCAAAAGGAGACGATAAACAATGGACAAGGATTCAGTTAATGATCTACTTATAAAAATAAGTAATCAATCAGCTACTAAAAGTACTAAAGATATATATTGTGTAACCTTATAATTGAATTAATAGTAAATACTAAAATCATATTATAAAATACGAAAGGGAGTTACACTATGAAATATTTCATTGAACCTTCAAAAAAAATTCCAATTAAGACGGAAATAGATGTTCTTGTAATCGGAGCTGGTCCTGCAGGTTTCTCCGCAGCTATTAACGCTGCCAGGCAAGGATCTACCACTATGTTAATTGACCAAGCTGGTGATGTGGGTGGAGTAGCAACTACTGGTATGATGAGCCATTGGACAGGAAATACAAGGGGTGGTTTCTACGAGGAATTATTAGATAAATCTAGCGATTTTCCCAGTGGCACTGCCCCCCAAGGCATTAAGGTCAATTATAGACAAATAATCAATACTGAAAAATTAAAAACTGTTATGTTAGAGATGCTCATGGAAGCTAGAGTTAATTTACAACTTTACACCTTCGCAAGTGAAGCTATAGTTGAAGATAATTGTATAAAAGGTGTCATCGTAGAAAGTAAGTCTGGTCGCGAAGCAATATTTGCTAAAATTGTTATAGATGCCTCAGGTGATGGAGATATTGCTGCTAAAGCTGGTGCAGTATATAATGTTGGAAGAGAGACTGATGGAAAAATGCAGCCCATGACCATTATGTTTAAAGTAGCAGGTGTTGATTTCAATACTGCCGTTTTCCCTAGTAATTTTGAAGATAATATAAAAATACCAAAAGGCATGATCCAGAATTTAGGTCACGAAAATATTCCACAGCCAGCAGGTCATGTGCTTCTTTACAGAAGTACACTAACTGGAGTAGTTACCTGCAATATGACAAATTGTATAGAAGTAGACGGAACAAAAGCTGAGGACTTAACTCGCGCTACCTACGCGTGTAGACGCCAAATGAACATTATAATTAAATTCTTAAGAGAGTTTGTGCCTGGTTATGAAAACTGTTATCTAATTACCTCCGCTTCCATTATTGGAGTTAGAGAAACAAGACATTTTATTGGAGAATATACTCTTACCAAAAAAGATATTTTAGAGGCTAAAATATTTGAAAATTGGGTAGTAGCAAACGTCCACTTTAATTTTGATGTTCATAACATCAGTGGAAGTGGCCTTGATAAAACCGGTGCTCAAGATCATTTTAAACAAGAAAAAGGTTATACAATACCCTATGGCTGTTTTATTCCTAAAACCATTGATAATTTATTCTTTGCAGGAAGAAATATATCTGGAACCCATTTGGCACATTCTAACTATAGGGTTATGCCTATATGCGTTAACATGGGGCAGGCAGTTGGTATTGCTGCTGCTCTTTGTGTAAAAGAAAATGTTCTTCCACGAAAACTCCAGATAAAAAGGCTCCAGCAAATATTGAAATTTCAGGGTGTTGAACCTAAATAAGCTTTAATTGGGGTATCGTAAACATTGCTGCTTCATATAAAACTAGTTAAATATTTTTAATTATTCATTGGCAAAAACAGTTAAATTAGTATAAGATAGAGATAATGAAATGAAAGGTCAACTTAAATAAAGTTTGAATCAAATCAAATGTTAGGTTAATATCTGGTTTAAAATAAACCTATATATATAATTCGAGGGGGCAATTAAATGGACCATTTTTATGAGCAATTAATAAGAACAAGTAAAACAAGCTTTTACAAAACAGTAAATGCTGCAACACTTATATTTGCATGCATTGGCATAGCATGCTTTAGCCTAAATATAATTTTAGCACTCGTATTCCTGAGTGTGGCTGTAGCCGGTTTTTTTTACAAGCAACGTTTATTTGTAGAGTATGAGTATCAATTTACAAATGGGGAAATCGATATAGATAAAATAATAGAAATGAAAAAAAGAAGTAAAATCGCCACATTTCATATAAAAGAAGTGGAACTACTAGCACCAGAAAATAGTGATTCTATAGAAAATTATGGTAACAAACCTAAAAACATATTAAAGTGCTATCCTGCTACTTCAAAAGCAAGAGTATATGTTGCAATGGTTACAGAAGGAAGCAATAAAATGCAATTGAATTTTATACCAGATGAGAAGTTTTTAGATCATTGTTATAAATATAATCCTAAGGCAGTAAAAAAGTAATATATAGAGAGCTGAGAAGTAGAATATATTAAATAAATATACTTTTAAAGGGGTAGAAATTATGGTTGACTTGAAAAGCATGAGCAAGAAAGAACAAGCTGAATATATCTGGGAGTACTATAAACTACATATTCTAGGAGTATTAGCTATTATATTTATAGTAGCTTCCCTTATTTATAGCCAAAAAACAAAAATTGATTATGTATTTAATTTAACTATGATTGGAAATACGATAGATGAAAATAAGAAAAATGATTTAGCGAAACAGCTTACAAGTATTGTGGTCAAAAAGGGAGAAACGAGAAAGCAGGCTATTATAGATATTATGCCTCCTGACAGTTCACACAGCCCAGGATCTACATTACCAAATGAATATATGCAAAAGTTTATTGCTAAAATGTCTGTTGGAGAACTTGATGTTATAATCTTAGATAAAAGTATATTTGAGACTTTAGTTAAACAAGATATATTATCAAGATTGGATAATATGAGTCAGTTGAATTTAGCTTCTATAAAAAACGAAAAAATTGAAGCTAGGGGAAGAGATAATAATAAAGCTGTGTATGCTATAAATGCGGAAAATATTAAAATATTTAAAGATATGGGATTTAATACAAACAATAAGGTGATTGGTATTATTAGTTCATGTAAACAAATAGATAAGGCAACTTTAGTGCTTAAATGGCTGCTAAAATAGATGCCCCTTCCTATATAAAATGTTCCCTTTGTTGAACTATCCCCTTAAGTAGTTTTTTATCATTTATTCCTCTCTTTCCCTCTGATTTTAACAGAAATCAAGCGAGAAATAAATCTAATAGATATTAAATTACAATCTCTGTTGCATATGCTACTCTTATAATAATAAATATGTAATATTATCAAAGGGCAAGAATATTGAATATGTTTACATAGCTTTCTACTAAACAATTTCTTTTATAAATTCAAAAACACCTCTTGACTAATGTTTAACTTATAACCAGCTTACAATAATATCCTTTTTATTAGATTTAAAATTCCTTCCACTAGAATATCCAACGGTTATAACAGCCATTAACTGTAAATCATCTGAAACTCCTAATAATTCCTTTACTTTATCTTCATATTCTAATATTTCACTAATCCAGCAAGTACCCAAATCAATCTCCTGTGAAGCAATCAGTATATTTTGTATCGCAGCTCCGATTGATTCAATATGTCTTAAGTAAATGCTTGGAGATTTATCATCTAAAGATTTGGTATCTAAAAAGATTGCTATCAAACAAGGGGCATTTTTCACCCAATTATGGTATACAGTAATGGAAGATAATTTTTTTATAAGTTCTTTATTATTCATTACTACAGAGAACCTCCATGGTTGCATATTGTTAACAGATGGAGCACAATTAGCTGCAGTCAATAACTGCATAATAGAATCTTTGCTTACTTTTTCTGAAGTATATGTTCTTATACTTTTGCGATTTAATATAAATGACATTGCTGAATGCATTTTAACACTCCTTTTCCTAGTGCGAAATAAGTATTCATTTAATTATACCATTTTTACTATTAATTGGATATAAAGAAATGAATATATAATCTGTGTGTAGATTACAGGCAAGAACATTATAAACTATAACATCAACAAAATTTTTATGACTTTTCACGACGCTTGGCATCAGCCTTTTCCCTACATTCAACCCACATTTGTGTCCTTCAACAATTAACGGCACTAAAACTAAAAAACTAATTAAATAGAACACTATCATTGATATTAATCCATCAGAAAGTTTATCCCCCACCCAATGATTAAACTTTTTCCAAAAATTATCATTCCAATATTTAACATTTTAAAATACCTCTTAAATTCTATAGATTATAGCTATTCGCGAAATATTCTATAATACCAGGTCATGTTCATTTTATACTTTACAGCTTTGGTAATTTTCATTTTTCCTAAAATTTAATTTGCAGTTTACTTAAAACCCTAATATTTTAATTATAGACTGTAATAACAACACCATAGTTAATGCTATTAAAATAATTATAGTAATCCAACCAACCCAGTTTTTAAATTTATTGTTTATATATTCACCCATAAGGTCCTTCTTATTTACCATTAGCATCATACAGATTAAAACCACTGGTAGAAGCATTCCATTAATTACTTGAGATCCAAGAGAAATCTGAAGTAATGGTGCACCTGGAATAAGAATAATTGCGGCACCTATAATTATTATTGCTGTAAATAGCCAGTAAAATTCTGGTGCTTCCTTCATTGTTTTATCTACACCAGCTTCAAAACCAAAGGCTTCACAAATATAAAATGCAGTTGCCAGTGGAAGAATTGTTGCGGAAAATACTGACGCAACCAAGAGACCAAAGGCAAATATACTCGATGCTAAATCTCCAGCTAATGGCTTCAATGCCATTGCCGCATCCTTGGCCTCATTTATAGTAATACCCTGTTTATTTAAAGTTGCGGCGCAAGCTACAATAATAAAGAAAGCTACTACCACCGTTACGGTACATCCAAGAAGAC
>DHIM01000164.1:0-2298 GCA_002403785.1 Clostridium sp. UBA4746 | reverse complement strand
TCCAAGAATAACATCCATAAGTTCATATTTGTACTCAGATATTTTAATACCTTTTTCTATTACGGAGGACTGCATATAAAATTGCATCCAAGGAGCAATAGTAGTACCGATTAAACCAATTACAGTACTAATCCAAGCAGCATCTATTCCTTCTCCATGAGCACCTTTAAATGAGGGTATAGGATTAAATAATGAAGTTCCAATTTGATGCCAATCTGGATGAGCAAGAAGCGCTGAAAAAATATAGGAAAGTAAAACCACACTAAATATTAAGAATATTTTTTCAACGGATTTATAGGTTCCTTTTACAACAAGTAGCCATACTAAGATTACTGCAATTGGAACTGTTATATATTTTGAAAGACTAAATACCTGCAAGCTACCTGCAATACCGGCGAATTCAGTGGCAGTATTACCTATATCTGCTACTAATAGTCCTAGAAATATAAAAAAAGTAATCTTTACGCCAAAATTTTCTCGAATTAAATCAGCTAAACCCTTTTGAGTTACGATACCCATTCTTGCATTCATTTCTTGTACTACAAGTAATGCGATGAAGCAGGGAATTAATGTCCATAGTAAAAGATAGCCATAGTGAGCTCCTGCTACAGAGTATGCTGAAATACCACCAGCATCATTATCTACACTTCCAGTTATTAAGCCAGGACCCAGCACTGATAGAAATACCATAAAGCCTACAAACCAAGGTTTTTTATTTGAATTCGTTTTTTCGCTCATATTATACCTCCCTAACTACTCTTTCTTTTGTTTTTAAGCAATTCATAAATAATATCATTTATTATAACATTGCCGAGCAACTTCATTTCATGATCCGTAACAGGAATAGCCACAAGATTGTATTTTGAAACATTTTTTATCAAATCATTAATATTATCTGTATCATACATTGATTTGAATTCTTTGTTCATAATGTCACCTATTTTGCTAGTTGGATCAGATATGACTAGGTCTCTTAAAGGAAGAGTTCCTATTAATTTATCATTTTTATCTACTACATAAAGGTTGAATATTTCATCTTCTTCAGGTTTTAGTTTCCTTAGAGTTTCAATTGCCTCATTTATAGTTTCATTGTTTTTAAATGATACAAAATCCGTGCTCATTAAACTACCAACCGCTTTGGAATCGTATTCTAATAATTCTCTAATTTCATCAGAAGCTTCTTTTTCCATGCTATTAAGCAGCTCTTCTACTTTCTCGTCATCCATATCATCAAGAATATCTGCAGCTTCATCCGCAGGCATATTTTCTAAAACATCTGCTGCTTTATCTGCTGATAGACTTTCAATAAAACTAACTTGTGAATCTTCCTCCATTTGTTCTAAAACATCCGCAGCAGTTGCATTATCTAGTGAAGTGAAAATACTAAGACCTGTTTTGGGGTCAAAATCTTCAATAATATCAGCTAAATCAGATGGATGAAGAATGGATAAAGAATCATAAGTTTTCGAAAGAACAATATTTTCATTATAAGCCACAACAGCTTGAACATCATTCCATATCATTAGTTTAGTTTGAAGCTTAAGTCCGAGTTTTACTAGATGTTTTAAAACACCAATTCTTCTTAAAATACCACTCATTCCAATGTCTACTGCAACAACATACGCTCCAGTTTCTAAATTGGCAAGGGAAATATCATTTACACGAACTACTTTTCTTCCATTAACATCTATAATCTGTTGATCCAAAATATGCTTTCTCAAAAACAATGTATTGGGTGAAGTGTATTCCTGTGTTTTGTTACATACTAAAACATATTGTCCCTTTTGTTTTGTAATAGAAAAATTTTTAAAGTTATAATCTTTAATACCACTATTAGTTTTTACTTTTGCAGTGGTGACATGAGGGCTTTTTAATTCATTCATAACACCAAGATCACTTAGTCTTCCAATAACTTTCATATCTGGTGTATATACTCTATTTCCTAAAATTCTGCTTAGATAAAAATTATTTTTCATATTACATCCTCCTTTTAGAAAGGGATGCAATACCACCTATAAAATAATTTAATAGAGTGACATCCCTTCCAATATATTAATTTTTTTACATGTTCGGGACCATTGTCCATTAAATAATCACACTCCTAAAATAAAATAAAAAAATCTCTCCACAACGAAGTGAAGAGATTAAAATGCGTAAAAAATTAAAGCGTAAAAAAAGCTCATCTCCACTCGTTGAGTTTTAGCACTGTACAGCTTAGAGATTTGATACTCAGCTACATTAAGTAAAACCTTAATCCGGTAATACCTGCTGACCCATTGGTGTCTCTCGACATTTCTG
>DHIM01000149.1:4773-10621 GCA_002403785.1 Clostridium sp. UBA4746 | reverse complement strand
ACAGAAGTATATTCAAATACAGGGGGGCAAGCATCAAAATCTACTCCAACTTCTGCGGTAGCTAAATTTGCTGCAACAGGAAAGAGAACTAAGAAGAAGGATCTTGGTATGATGGCAATGACTTATGGATATGTTTATTGTCACAAAACTACGAATTTTATCTTTTGTGACATCACAAAAGTAATAAGGGTACTTAAATATCCATCAGGTATGTGCATAAAATCTCCTCCTGAAATTTAAATAATGTCGCATTTAACCAGTCAATTTTCTATTTATATGTGGCTCCTTTTGTTTTAACTTTATATAAAGTACTCTGTTTCATCTTCCTTCTTCATTTTTAAGTCTATAAATACTTTATCTCGTATTCTCAAAAAATCTTCACTAGTTCTATCTCTTTTCCTGTCTATAGGTACGTCGATAATACTTTTTACTTTTCCAGGGCCTGGTGTCATAATGACTATTCTATCCGCAAGAAATACTGCTTCCTCAATGTCATGCGTAACAAATATAATTGTTTTTTTCTTTTGTTCCCATATGTTAGATATTTCATCCTGCATACTCATTCTTGTCATTGCATCCAAAGCTCCAAAAGGCTCGTCCATGAATATTATTTCTGGGTCAACTGACAAAGCTCTTGCAATAGCTACTCTCTGCTGCATACCTCCTGAAAGCTCTGTTGGATGGTGTTTACTAAATTTAGAAAGTCCAACAAGTTCTATAAATTCATCAGCAATTCTACTTCTTTCCTCTTTACTGATTTTTTTAGATTCAAGTCCAAGTTCTACATTTTTCTTAACACTTCTCCAAGGCAACAATCCATAGTCTTGAAATATTGTTACATAATTTGGAGACGGCTGCGTCACTTGCTTATCATCAATAAATATTTCTCCGATAGATGCCTTATCAAAACCAGCAATTATATTTAAAAGAGTAGATTTACCGCATCCACTAGGACCTAAAAGACATATAAATTCTCCCTTTTTAATAGTTAAATTTACACTTTCAAGAGACTTGAATTCTATTTTTTTATTATTATATACTTTTGATATGTTATTAACTTTTATAAACATTTTAATTCCTCCCAGATTCTAAAGTAATGCCCCAGGTTTTTCCTACCCATTTTTCAAGAATTGTAATTAATTTATCTAATAATAAACCTAAAATTCCTATGACTATTATTCCAGCAAGTACCAAATCAGACCTTAGCGAATTTCTTGCATCTATGATCAAATAACCAAGTCCAGATTGAACTCCGACCATTTCTCCTGCCACAAGGAATACCCAAGCTGACCCAAGGGCAATATGAAGTCCAGTAACTATATTAGGAAAAGCAGCTGGAAACACAATTTTAGTTAATACAAAGGGCTGCTTAATTCCAAAATTTCTTGCAACCTTTAAATAAGTTTTATCTACCTTTTTTACTGCTGATACTGTAGAAAGTAACACAGGGAAAAATGCTGCTATAAATATAATTGCTATCGCTGGCATATCTCCAATTCCAAACCATAATACTATAAATGGGAACCAAGCAATTGGGGATATAGGTCTTAATACTTGAACTATAGGATCAATTACATCCCAAATTTTTTCAAACCACCCTAGAACAAGACCTAAAATTACAGCCAATATAACTGCAATAGAATATCCTATGAAGAATCTTAGTAGGCTTACCTTAATATGAGTAAATAAAATTCCGCTAACAATAAGTTCTTTCATTCCATTTAAAACCATTAAAGGAGTTGGAAGAAGAGATGTTTCAAACCTCCCAGATAGAACCACAACTTCCCATGCAATAAATAAAATCCCAAATCCTATAATTACATTTACAAATTTTCTAAACTTAATCATGTTATCACTTTACCTTATTAATCAATGAATTATCAACAAATTCACTATATTTAGGAGGATTTTTTAGTAATTCCATAGTTGTAAGATAGCTTGTTAATTGTTTATAATCTTTTTCATTAATTTTCAAATTAGTATATGATGTAGATTGTAGAGCTAAACCTAGTACCTTTTTATCCACTGACATATATTTCAATGCCATGTTTTGTATGTTTCTGTCCTTAGTTTCTGCTTCTTTTCCTGCTTTAACATATCCATTTACAAGTTCTTGTGCTGATTCTTTATTATCTTTTATAAATTCACTTCTTAATACTAACCCACAGCAAATTGAATCCTTCCATAAATCTTGTGATTGAAATAATATCTTACCCGTACCACTTACCACTGACTTAGCTCCAAAAGGTTCTGCAACTATATAACCTGCAATACGACCTTGCGACAATGCTGCTGGCATTTCTGCCGGACTAAGTTCAACTACCTTTACATCTGAATATTTTACACCTGCATCTTTAAGCATTTTATAAAGTAATATATTCTGCGTTGAAAATCTTTGAGGCACTGCAAATGTCTTTCCTTTTAAATCAGAGGGGCTATTGATATCCTTTGCAACTGTAACATTATTTCCATCCCTATGACCTAGAGCAACAACTTTTAAATCAATTCCCTGTTCCTTAGCTTTCATACCAAGCTCAATAAGCACAGATGCTCCATCCACTTTCCCTGTATTTAAGGCATCCATTAACTCTGGCCAAGAACCAAATTTCACGAGCTCAATATTAGTATTTTTAAGTGCTTCTTTATTAATTTTTATATCTTGAGCTTCTACATACAATGGTACAGCATGTGTTATAGGTAAATACGCTATTTTAATTATTTTCTTTCCATCCTTTGTTTCAGTAGTTTTATTACTACAAGCAGTAAACCCCACAACAGCTATTAATATAACTGTTCCTATTATAAATTTATTTAAAATCTTCATATACAAAACAATCTCCTTCTATTAAATTTCATTTCCATCCAAGAGCTTTTCTCTTTTCTTTTAGATCCACTATTATTTTGTTTGCTAATTTAATTGGGTCCACATCTACAATCATTGTTGAACCTAGTGTTTCTTTTGTTCCATTATACATAAAGTTCATAACATTATCTGAACCTTGTACTGGAGCATGAACGCAGTGATAGGAATTAACACCAAAAAGTCTGAAGCCTAGTGCTGCTCCTATCCCTTTTTCGTTAGACCATTCTGGGCTTGCAAAAGCATATGGCATATCTTTAATGGCTTGTCCAGCTTCTCCTGCTATTCCTGCAAACAGAACTGAAGCTCTTGCATTATCTATACATTCTCCCATGTGCCATACTGGTGGAAGGTCTGGCTCTAAGAAACTTCTTAAGCATTCTCCTGTTTTTTGCAAAGCATTGGTATTACAGAATCCCAGTTTTAATAGCGGGAATGATGCACAACCATTAGTAACTACAAGGACATTATTTTTAATTAATGTTTCTGCAACATCTACAACTGCTCTCTCGTAAATTACTCTTGGATTATTACATCCTACAAGGTTAACAATACCTAAAATTTTGCCACTGTTTAATGCTTCTAGAATTGGTTTCATGCTACCAAATCTACTTTGGATGTATTCAACTGAAAAACCAACTTCTGCATCAACTTCATATGGTGGAATAAATACTGGTATTCCTCTTCTATCAGTGAAGCTTTCAATTGCTCTTGTAACTATTTTCTTAGCAATATCTTCAGTTTCATTTATGTTAGAGAGATCATGTTTATAAGCATAATGTTCTGCTCCTGGAAGCCTTGAAGAATCACTGGTTGTAACAACTGTTGTTTTATGACATCTTGCAACATCCATAATTGCTGGGAATACATCTTGCACATCAGCAACCCAAAGATCCAATGCTCCTGTTCCAAGAACTAATTCTGCTCCAATTGCATTCGATAATGGAATTACCTCGTTATATCTATACATTGCAGAAAGACCAGAACAACATATTCCATAAAATTGAATCCCTTTAGCACCGTTTTCTTTAGCTAATTTAATAAACTCTTTGCTGTGTCCTTGCTTTACTATTTCACTTACAAGAACAGGTAAGTGCCCATGAACTGCTATATTTACATATCCTTTCTTTAATGCACCCACATTAACTTTTGAAGTCATTCTAGTTCCTGGTCCAAAAAGACTATCGGTTGCAATAGCAGAACCTACAACACCTGAAAATACAAAAGCAAGCCCACATCTTAGAAATTGTTGCATTATATTTTCCCAGTCCCCATCTGTTGCTGCACCTGTTCTATGAAGTGCTTCGAAAACTTCATGATATGCCCCGATAGGTAATATATCCATATTCTTCCACACTTCTCTTCTTTCAGGAGGTGCACAGGCTTGTATTGTTTTATAATCATCTGGAACTGTTCGAGATATATCTTCTAACAAAATATCTGCAATCTTTGATGCAAGTTCATTTATTGTCTTTCCTTCTGTCTCTATTCCAAATTGAGATGCAGTTTTACGTACTTTATCTTCACCTAAAATAGGTAAATTAAGTTTGCCTTCTGCTGCAAATTTTAAAGCAAGAATTACTTCTCTTGCATGAGCTCCATGTGCCGCTGCTCCTGCTGCAATACCTCTTAATAAATTTCTAGCAACTATAAGATCAGCATCAGCTCCACATACTCCCTTAGGACTTTTAGTAGTTATTTTACAAGGCCCCATATAACAAATGCGACAACATACTCCAGCTATTCCAAAGCTACATTGTGGTTTCTGCTTATCAAATCTATCAAAGGTTGTATCACATCCTATTTGTTCCATATGTAATATCATTTCCTTTACTGCTGGATCTGGAGTTTTGTCAAGAACATCTTGCTTGGATGCAAAAGTCTTTCTATATTCAGCTACTGCTTCCAAATAATCATTAACCTGACCACCATGGTTATGATGGTCATTATGACCATGTTCATTTTTATGAGAAGGTACATGATGATATCTACATTTTCCTTTAAAATCCATTATTAAAAACCTCCTAAAATCTAAATGTTCTGTTTAAAAATAATTTTCTTATGTAATTTGTAAATAGCACTAATATGTAATCATTACTATTCCTATTTGTTTTGTTTATATTATCACTAGAAATGCACCTTGTCAATAAATCCTTACATTAAATAAAAGGTCCAATCCAAGTATTATATTTCGTATAATCAGTTGCCATGAATTGGTATTCTTTAAAAACAACATCATCTTTTTTTATCATACTAGCTAAAAGCCTAATTAACTTCTGTTCCAATAAGGTAAATGAATGTGATGCTTCAATTAATTTGTTGCTTTGGTATACCCAATTGTTATTTATATTTGTTAAAGTTGTTATCATTATCCATCACCGCCTATAACAAATATAATACATTATATATAAGTTATGTATAACTTCCAAAAAATAAATTTATACATTTTCAAAGTTAAAGGGATACTTTTTATTATAAAAAGCATCCCTTTAACTTAAATCTTAAACTTCTGTACCATTTCGTTAAGCTTTTGTGCAAGCTCCGCTTGAAATTGTGAGGTTTGTGCTACTTGCGACATAGCTTTTGAAGTTTCATTAATACTAATTTGAATATCTCCTGTATGCTCTGCAGAAAGCTGTGAATTTTGTGCTAAAGTTTGGGTGGCCATACTAACTTCATTTACTGTAGCTCCCACCTCTTCCGACATAGAGGCTATTTCTTCTGACATAGAGCTTATAAATTCACCATCTTCACCATATTGCTTTCCTGCTTCAGCATATTGTTCTAAAACAGGCGCAATATTTTCTATAATGAATTTAAGTAAATCATTGCTGTTTGCAGATAAATTTTCAAATGCATTTTGAACTTTAACTATGGTACTTTGAATGGTGTTAACAGTTTCTGAGGATTGTTCTGCAAGCTTTCTTACTTCATCTGCAACTACTGCAAATCCTTTTCCATACTCTCCTGCTCTTGCTGCTTCAATAG
>DHIM01000149.1:428-4668 GCA_002403785.1 Clostridium sp. UBA4746 | reverse complement strand
TCTCCTGCTCTTGCTGCTTCAATAGCTGCATTTAATGCAAGTAAATTAGTTTGTGATGCAATGCCTGCAATTCCATCCGCCATAACTTTTATTTCATCTACAACTTTTCCATCTTCTATAGCTTTTAATATTCGTTTTTCCTTTTCGTCATAAATACTCTTACTTTCGGCCAATGCATTTATAGCCTCTATCCTAACTTTTTTAGACTTTTCTTTAATTTTTATAGCATTACCACTACCTTCCATAGCTTTTGAAGATAGTTCTTCCATATTTGAATTAACTTCCTCAATGGATGCAGTTATTTCCTCTGATGTAGCACTAGTTTCTTGAACAGCTTTATTTATTTCCACTGTTGAACGGTCTACAATTTCTATTGTAGATGCTATTTCTTCAACTGTCGCTGAAAGTTCTTCAGAAGATGCACTCATATCAGAAGCATGGGACAATATTTCTTTTACTAACTCTTTAATATTCGCCTGAGCAGTATTTAATGCATTGCCTGTTTGACCAAATTCATCTTTTCTTGTAATAGTCATTGTCTTGGAGAAATCATAACGAGATAATCTCCCTGCTAAGTCTTTTATTTTAGTTAATGGATATATTATATTTTTAGTTAATATATAAGCCATAAGGATTATAATAAAAAATGCTATAACTGTATATAGTATAATTGTATTCCTAGCATTATTAAATTCAGCTATATTATTTGAACTTGTCTTCTGTGATGCTTGACTATTTATAGTAATACATTTCTCTAATTTTCCAAACATAGAAGCTTCTATTACAAGCATCTTTGAATTATAAATCTTAACTGCTTCTCCATAATTATTAACTTTAACGAGTCCAATTGCCTTCGTTGTTTCTTGCCTATATTTTACTAAATTACTCTTAAAATCAGCATAAGCTTTGTCCTCTGCTATTGATGAACTAGGTAAACTATCATATTCTTTTTTCCATTTATCATTGGTTAAATCAGCGTTAGTTTTTATTTGTTCACCTAATTTTGATCTATCTCTTTCAAAAACAATTTTAAACACATTGGATGTTTCATCATTTAAATTTCCTTTAATTTCTTCTAAGTCTTTAATAGATGCTAAACTATCGCTATATATAAACTTAGAACCCTTATTTATCTTCGCTGAACTTAATACACCCTCTACTCCAATCAAAATTATAAAAATACAAATTACTGAAAATACTGATACAAGTTTTTTCTTTACACTCAAATTTATAAAAAATTTCACTTTACCGCTTCCTTTCCCTTTTCATAATATATTCTTGGAAATTTTTTATATAACTAGGCTGCTATAATAATAACCTCTTGTCTTGAATTCTTATAAATGCATTTATTATTTTTGTATCAAAGTGTTTATTTGAATCTTAAATTTTTTACTATAAAACACCCTCTCACAATGTAATGTGAAAAGTGAAAAATCATGCATAAAAGTAGTGTATATTCTCAATTAGATGCCAATAATATTGGGCTATCAAAAGTTCCTTTTGTAAGTTGGTTAATTCCTGGTATTATTGCAATAGTGTTATTCGGATTAGGAAATATTATAGCCTCAATTTTTAGTTTTAGAAAAAAGAATAGCAAGTCATGGTTTGTGTCTGCGATAATGGGAGGGATATTCTTTATAAGTATTGTAGTTCAAGTTATAATCCTTGGAGAATGGTATATGGAAACTGTGCAGTTTCTGATTCTAAGTTTAATTCAGATATGTCTTAGCAGATACGTATTTAATGGTTATAAAAAAAATATAATTAAAGCTAATATATAACAAATAAGAAGTAGTACAGAAGTTCTTATTTGTCGTCTCAAGTAACCCCATATCGGTTAGATGTGGGGTTTAATATTGTGATTGCAACGATGCTAATATGATAAAGCAAATCTCGTTAAAGTCTCATTTCACGATATTATCATTTTCGTTCTAATTAGATTAAATACAATAATTATTTAATTATACTTATAGCTGACGAACTTCTATGCCTAATCTCCGCTACAATAAAAACGACTAAAGGTATTATAACTTCAAAAGGAAAGGAATAATATTGCCATACATTTGTAATCCAGAAACTCGATTCCATGGTGCTTTGGGTAACAAAAAAAGAGAAGCTTAACATTAGAAGAACTACAGGCGTTGCAATAAATTTGTAATCATCAAACCCAAAAACCTTTGAAATTCCATTACAAACTGCAAAAGTAGCTACACTTACTTTAATAAATGCACACACTAAAAATACAATAATTACTGTCATTTCAAGTCTTTGAAGAAAACCTAGTCTAATAAGGCTTACTGCCATGGTAGAATGGAAATATAATCCAGATACGGTATCACTACCTAATACTAAAAGATTTCTTAACACTGTTAAAACTATAAGTCCTCCACCTATGAGTAAGCCTACTATAAAGGTTCTTTTGTAATTTTTAACTTTAGATATATTTGAAAATATCATTGCAAAAACTATGGTTTGACCAAATGGATAAGTAAAACTTGAAAAAGCACCTTTTAACAAGGGAGTTACACCATTGCTTAGTATTGGTTTTAATCTGCTAATATCCATTTGTGGAATTGATAATATAGGCACAATTATAACTATTGAAATTATAATCAAAGAGAAGAACTCAGCCCATCTTCCTAAGACTTCAATACCTGATTTTAAACCCCCTATAACGAGCATAGCAAAAAAAATTATTGGCACTATCACAGGTGTATCAGGAAACACTAAAGTATTAGTAAATTCTGCTATGATTCTAAAAATTAAGGCTGCATCATGAAAGAAAAACCATATCATTAGTATACTTAATATTTTCCCTATGAACTTCCCCATGACGATTGGAAGTATATCAAATAAATCTTTATCAGGATATAAAGATAAAATTCTAGAAAACATAAGTACCAATATAATCGAACAGGGGATAGCAATAATTATTGCTATCCATGCATCTTGCTTTGCCTGATTCCCAGATCCTATCAAAAGAGAATTTCCAAGTAAGAAAAGTATTATTAATATAGTTGCTTGTCTTTCAGAAATAGCTTCATTTTTCATTTATGCCTCCCACACCATTTACTTAAATTAAACTCATATATTAATTTTAACCAATTTACAAATATTCTACTCTTATATGTTTTTAGATGTGGTTTAAAGGCTGGACCTTCCGTCAATGTCGTTAAAGTATTCTTTTCACGACATTGACGTTTTTTGTCTAAACTAAATAACTCGTAGTTCATATTATTGAAGTTCGATAAGCACACTAAAGATTGTTATAATAAACCTTTTTAAATAATAAAAGTACTACACTATTTGGATAATGCAATACTTAATTATTTACTTGTTATTTTTGTTTAACTACGAAGTGAAAAGGATCTTCTTCTTTCATTTTCGGGGAATATATTTTATATCCATTTCCACCGTTACGCTTAGCTTCATACATTGCTAAATCAGCCTTTTTACTTAATGTGTCTTCATCAATTCCATGCTCAGGGAATATACTAATACCTATACACGCTCCAACAAATAATTGGTTTTCATTATAGGTAAAAGCTGAGCTTAATGTTTTGAAAACTGCTGTTGCAATTTTTTCAGCATTTGCAATTTCCTTCAAATTTCTTAGTATTATTATGAATTCATCACCACCAATTCTATAAACTGTATCCGTTGACCTAATAATGCTTTTTAATCTCATAGCTACAGTTTTAAGGATACTATCTCCAGCTAGATGACCATAATTATCATTAACACTCTTGAATTTGTCCAAATCTATAAAAAGAAATGCAAATTTTTCGTTTTTGTTATCTAGTAATATATCAATATCTTCTCGCATCTTTTGTCTGTTAGAAAGTTCTGTAAGTACATCGTAATATACCGATTTTTCTAATTTAAGAGCATATTCTCTTTGTATTTCAGCTATTTTTTTTCTTCTAGAAACATCATGTAATAGAATAAGGATTCCTAAAACATCTTTATATTCATCATATATAACTGTTGCGGATAGTTCACAGACGAGAGCTTCTTTATTTTCTCTGAATAAATCAACTTCAATATTAATAACATTTCCTGTTTGCATTATAGTATTAAAATTAAAATTTCTAAAATTTATTATTGTATCAAGTGAATTTTGTTCTAAGTCCTTATGATTATAGCCAGTTATATTTAGCGAGGGTTCATTACAATTTTTCACAATGAAATCTTCGCCTATTATGAAAATTGGTTCGTTTACAGCTTCAAAAATATATTC
>DHIM01000149.1:0-144 GCA_002403785.1 Clostridium sp. UBA4746 | reverse complement strand
TACCACATTCCACCCATTGAAATGGACATTGTTATAATCGCAGATGGAAAAACTACAATACCTAATACCGGAAAAAGCAAATCTGTTGTTGCTGCCAAACAAAAGGTTATTAAACTGGTAGTTAAAATAGTTTTCATCTGTTTT
>DHIM01000350.1 GCA_002403785.1 Clostridium sp. UBA4746 | reverse complement strand
CTACTTTACATAACTAGAATTATGTAAAGTAACTCAAAAATGTAAACTTATATTATAAATAAACTAACCTACTAAACACAGAAATAGTCAAAATAATTATAGTGAACTTATAAAATCAAATGCATTTTTTTATATCTTTTAGATAATTCATAAAAAAGTTGAAATATAAAACATATATCATTTTTTTATAGTGTTACTTTGGTATAATAATAAATATATATATAAGGAGGTTTAAATATGATACCAACAGCACATATTGAAGTAAATAAATTAGGAATAATTGAAAAAACTGTACTAATGCCCGGTGATCCATTACGTGCCCAATTTATTGCAGAAACTTTTTTAGAAAATGTCTACAAATTTAATAATGTACGAAATATATATGGATATACTGGGACATATAAAGGACGTAAAATTTCTGTAATGGCTAGTGGAATGGGTATGCCAAGTATTGGCATTTATTCGTATGAATTATATAATTTTTATGGTGTAGAAAATATTATACGAATTGGTTCATGTGGTGCATATACTACTGATTTAAATTTATATGATGTGATATTGTGTACCGAAGCTTGGAGTGAATCCACTTATGCAAAAGTTCAAAGTGGATATGAATCTGATATAATTGCTGCATCAACTATTTTAAATAGTAAATTAGAAAAAATTGCAAAAGATCTAAATATTAAAGTACATAAACTTAGAGTTCACTCATCTGATGTATTTTATCGGGAAAATTTTGACGAATACAAGAATATCTACAAAAATCACGGGTGTACCTCTGTAGAAATGGAATCTTTCGCGCTATTTCATAATGCAAATGTATTGGGTAAAAAAGCAGCTTGTTTATTAACAGTCTCGGACAATTTAGTAACTCATGAACTAACCACATCTGAAGAAAGACAAGAATCGTTCACAAACATGATGAAAATAGCTTTAGAAATGGCTGAATAATACAAAGTCGATACCAATAACTACAAAAATAGTATTCTGTAAGGTTTTATAGTTACTAAGGGTCATTTATAAGTGTAAAATATTGATATAAATTTTTATAATATAAAAATCCTCAATAGAATATTATTGAGGATTTTTAAAAATAGATAAATCAAAAAACAATAAAAATTGTTCAGCTTAAGTGTTTATTTATACTTAAGCTGGACGCAAAAAAATATATATAAGTATATATTTTAGCTATAAAATGCAAAAGCAATTATTGAAGCTATAATTGCACTACATGGAATGGTTAAAACCCATGCAACTAATATTGTCCTTGCAAGACTCCATCTGACAGCTGAAAGTCTTTTACAAGACCCCACGCCCATTATCGCACTAGTTATTACATGGGTGGTACTCACTGGTGCACCTAATGCAGTAGCTGCTTGAATAGTAAGTGCAGCAGCGGTCTCAGCGGCAAAGCCATCAATTGGCTCTAGTTTTATCATATTAACACCCATTGTTTTTATTATTTTCCATCCACCTGTCATTGTACCTAATGCCATCGCTAGTGCACATGCAATTTTTACCCACAATGGTATAGCAAAATTCTTTCCCTCTAAAAAACCTCCTGCAATTAGCGCCATAGTTATAACACCCATAGATTTTTGAGCATCATTTGAACCGTGACTATATGCCATTAACGCAGCAGAACAAATTTGTAATTTTTTAAATAGGCCAGTAACTTTTTTATGTGTTGCTTTGTGGAATAACCATGTAAGCAAAAACATAAATAAAAATCCAAATACAAGTCCAAATATTGGAGAAGATATAAGCGGGATTATTATTTTATCAAAAAAACCACCCCAATTAACTACAGAAAAATCAAGTTTGTGTGAAGTTATGGAAGCTCCTAAAAGTCCCCCAATTAGTGCATGAGAAGAAGAACTAGGTATAGCAAAATACCAAGTTATTAGGTTCCAAATAATAGCACCTATTAAGGCTATAGCTATAATTTGTGGAGTAGCTATGCCATTATTAATTATTCCTGTTCCTATAGTTTTTGCAACTTCTGTATGTAACATAGCACCAACGAAATTCAGTACTGCAGCCATTCCTAATGCTTGCATAGGGGTAAGTACCTTAGTACCAATAGATGTAGCAATAGAATTAGCTGTGTCGTGAAATCCATTTATAAAATCAAAGACAAGAGCTAATATTATTACAACAACTATAATTGATGAACTAAGCATATTTCATACCAACTCCTCTAATTTCATTTGCAAGTGTTTCACAAGCATCAATACTGTCTTCTAAATAATGGTACAAATCTTTCCATTTCATTACAAATAACAGATCTTCCGGATTTTCAAAAAGTTTTCTCATAGCTTTTCTATAAATTACATCGGCTTCATTTTCTACAGTGTTTATGTCGATAATTTTGTCAACTAATAAAGTACTTTTACGAAGACTTTTTAATTCTAATATTACCTTTACAAGATCAGAAGTAACCTCTATAAGTTTATCAACAAGTTCAATAGCTTCTGTTGTTGCAGAAGTCACTTTATACATGTAGAATAAATGGGCGGTTGATTCAATACTATCAGTAATATTGTCTATTCCCTTTGTTATATTAAATATATCTTCTCTATCTAATGGAGTTATAAACATTTTCTTAGTATATTCAATTAATTCATGTGTTACTAAGTCTCCCTCATGTTCAAGTCTTACTAGTTTATCTAATCTTACCTTAGGATTATCAAGTTCATTCATTAACAATTTCAGCTCTTTTGCGGAATTATTAAATATTTCAGCTCCTTTTGAAAATAGTTCAAAAAACATATTGTCTTGTGGTTTAAAGTTAAACATATTGTTCCTCCTTTGATGAATTAAATCATATCTGAAAATTAAACTATTAATACAGAATTAAAAATTAAAATATATTTAAAGTCGTACAAGCCTAATTATATGATATTAATTAACAAAGTACAATATTGTATTAACATAATTAACACAAGTTAACATTTATATAAGTAAAAGTGTTAGTATATACCAAAATGCAAAACATAAAAAAGGTTGTTATTTGCTTTACAATGTACAGAGTCATGAGGAAATAAAATTTACATTTATAAATATAAATTTAGTTTTTTATGATAAACATAAAAATAATTTAATAAATGTGATATAATAGTAAGCGAGTTTAGGATAAAACTTAAGTAATCTCATATTATAAAGTTTGTGTTTTTGGGAAACCTTAAAAGTATAAAATCCTATAAAGGCTAATGTAAACATGACGAAGTAAGATTAGAAATAACATAGTATTTTTAAAACATAAAAAGCAGGTGATAATAAATATTTATTAAAACGACTAATAAAGGGGTATGATATGAGAAAAATTTATAAAGATCCGAAAAAATTAGCAGCATGTTTACAAGATTTAGTGGATTTATATTTAGATGATGTTATTACATATAATAAGCTAAAAGAAAAATTAACTATCTTAGTTAATGCAAATGAAGATAGAATTTACAAGGATGGCAATATGTCATCAAAACTATCAAATATAATAGGTAGTTCTAGGGTTGATGTTATTAATAAAGTATCCTCGGAAAGATAATTGTATAGCTATAAGAAAGGACTAGAATAAAAACATTATAGGATACATATTTAGTTTTTTTAAAATAAAGCATTTTATGATGTTATAAATATAATTT
>DHIM01000269.1:1329-3035 GCA_002403785.1 Clostridium sp. UBA4746 | reverse complement strand
TCTGCTTTGGATGATATTGGTTTAACAATGAATTTATGGAATTACCCTACAATTGTGTTACCTTTGATGTTAGTGTATTACCTGCCGCTACTATGCTTTGTATACAGTATTTCCCTAGAGTGAGTCCTTTTATTAAGGCAGTATTCTGTGACTAGTTCTTTTATCTTTGAACCCTTGAATGTTAAGCTTGGATTTTATGTAAAGACACATTGGGAGTATTATTACTCTGTCCCTATAATGATTTTCATATATTTAGTTGCAAACTATTTAGCATCGAATAATAAATTTGCTAAATTGAAATAATTACTGCCTTTATTCTTTATATTTATAGTTCTTACAATATCAATGTTTAGCTAGTATAATATTGATATTTACTAGTTAAACTACAATTATCATTTGAGGTTTTTGAGGTTATTAAGAGTAGTAGGTTATATATAAACTGGTACCAATAGACTAGACACTTAGAAAAAAGTGTTTGAGCTGTAGGTACTTTTTTTGTATAATTAATATGAGGATTGGAGGCTGCCAAATGAGTAAAATTAAATTTGCTAAAGAGGATATTAAAAAGTTAAAAATAACAACAATGTTCAAAATGTTACTGAAAATACAATCACATATAGTTATGAGTTTAAGATATTATTTATAGATGAATATATGGCCGAAAAATTACCGAGGCAGATTTTCGACGAAAATGGATTTGATATAAATATAATTGGGTTAAAAAACTCATTATTAATCTTATGTACGTAATATCCCCCCCTATTATTGCTAATAATGGTGTCTAATTGAGAATATACACTACTTTTATGCACTATTTATCACTTTTCACATTACATTGTGAGAGGTTGTTTTATGGTAAATAATGAATTTAAGATTTTCTAAATAAAGAAAAGAAGCCAAATTTTTAAGCTCCTTATTATTGCATACTTATTTTATTATTTTTCTTAATAATTCTTTTTCCTTAATAGAAAACTATTAATTTATTTAATTTTCATTTGACTTAGTAAGTTCATTTCGGTCATCCATTTGTGGGGGCTCCTCCAACCATTTATGTTTAATCATTAACTTTCCACCTTCACCTGCATATGATAATGTATCCTTTTCAACAATTAAGAGTTTTGCTGGTAGGTCGCTTCGTAGGCTAAAGGACACACCCAGAGCATTGTATCCTAATGCATAAATGGACATTAAGTTTGTTAAGAACATCATAATTTTATCTGAATAAGGTGCTACTGTGGAATTTGTTGCATTACCAGCCCATGTGCTTGGTGGTTGAATATCACTTTGTAATAAAATACTGCTGAAATCTGTAACTATTTTTTTAGCAAGCTCCTTTCCTTTAATGAAATATTTTTTTACTTCACTTTCGGTGGCAACCTGAGCAAAGGCAGTCATTAATTGCATTCCAAATATATTAAACTCTAAGGATTGAACCAAAAAACCTACCTCAATAGTGTTTAAAGCTCGTTTATCTCCAAATATTTTTATTCCGGTCGTATATTTTTTTTCTTCAACAAATTCTGTTTTTTTTGGCATGGTTACATATGGTGGTCGTGCTAAAATGCCTCGGTCTAAAAGAAAATCAGTACATATATCATATGTATCTCATTGGTGTTCCCATAAAATCTTTCCTCCTATTAAAATAAATTTTCCATGTAAGTATGTTTATTTTTTTATTTTGTAAGCTGATTTCTGTCTTCCATTTG
>DHIM01000269.1:0-1196 GCA_002403785.1 Clostridium sp. UBA4746 | reverse complement strand
AGCTGATTTCTGTCTTCCATTTGTGGTGGTTGTTCCATCCATTTGTGTTTAATCATTATTTTTGATCCTTTTTTTGAATACTCAAATATATTCTTTGAAATAAGTCCAAGTTTAAGAGGTAAATCATTTCTCATACTAAAAGATGTACCTAATGCTGTGAAGCCTAATGCTGTGGTAGCTATTATACTGGTTAGATACATCATAAGTTTTTCGGAAAAAGGTGGCTGAATAGAATCTGTAACTTTACCAACCCATGTACTTGGAGGCTGAATATCACTTTGTGATAACAAAGCACTTAATTCAGAAATAATCTCTTTTGCTAATTCTTTACCTTCTATTAGGTATTTTTTAACTTCACTTTCTTTGGAAACTTGTGCAAATCCCGTCAACAAATGCATTGACCAAATATTAGCTTCAATAGCTTCATTAATAAAACCAACTTCAATCATATTTAATGAGCGTTTATCAGAAAAAAGATTAAATCCACTCATGTAATTGATATCTTCAATAAATTCTACTTGCTTTTGCATAGTTACAGATGGTGACCTTGCGAGCACTCCTTTTCCTAATAGATAGTTTGTAGTAATCATATAATATTTATTAGAAATATCGAGGTGTAGTTTAAATACATCATTAACTTCTTTCATATATGACGTAGTGATATATACAGCACTACGTCCAAGACTTAATTTCATCGCTTCTCGAAGAGAGATTATATGAAAAAAGTCATCATATAGTGTCTCTGATTCTTTCATCTCATCATCTTCATTAAATCCTATTGGAATAACTACTTCTTCATTATTAAATATATTCACAATTTTATTTTGAACATTTTGTACTTCGGTAATATAAGAATTTAATATGTTTTGAGCCTCTTTATCTATAGTTTTAATTTTAAAAAAATCATATGCTATTAACCTTGATGATGTTATTATATAAGTCATCCATAATGTACCAAATTCTGATGAAGCTAAATGTATTTTTGCTTCGGTTGTCATTTAAACCCTTCTTTCTTCTTAAATTTATAACATGGAATCTTTAAGTATACTTGTAGTTCTTTAGATCTTGAATTTGTAAATACTGATGTTCTACATAATATCATGCTTTAATTCATGTTATTTTATGATATTATATGGTATTTTCATTAAAAAAAATAAAATATGAGGACTTATGAGTGCAATAATCCAAGCATATAA
>DHIM01000077.1:5010-5273 GCA_002403785.1 Clostridium sp. UBA4746 | reverse complement strand
CGAGAAAACATGTCCAGTTTGTAATAATCTAGAAAGGATTATCTGTAATTGTGAAAAATGTAGTGCTATAATGTAGGATAAAGGTATATTATAAGAATTTTATGACGATTATACTGGGATATAGTGATTGATGATAATGATCAATTTTGTATTTATATATATCGTTGTAGCTAAGGTAATTTATATGAGAAAATTAATATCAATAAAAAATTTATTTGAGAATTTTGATAATAAGCACTAAATATATTAAGAGTAGTTAATAT
>DHIM01000077.1:0-4879 GCA_002403785.1 Clostridium sp. UBA4746 | reverse complement strand
GTAGTTAATATATAAAATTGAGGGAGTGAAAGGAATGACAAAAACTATTTTACAATATCAAAATGCTTTTAATAGCGTACTGGATAGAATGAAGATTGATGACTCTGTTTTATCAGTAATGATTTTCGGAAGTATGGTAACAGGCGACCTATGGGAGGAATCAGATATTGATTTTATTGTAATTGTTAATGAAAATTATGAAAAAATCAGGGATATATATACGATAGAGAAGGATATTCCAGTTCATATTAAACTCATGGGAAAGGAAAAATTCATACAAATTTATTCTGATGATCTAAAGGGTGGTTATTTACATAGAATTTTCTCAGCTTCAAGATTAGTATTTTCAAAAGATATGGATATAACAATAAGGTATGACGGTGGTAGATTTTTCCCAGATGTAGATAGAGAACGTTGGGGAATGTATTATCTAGGAAAGCTCTTAAAAGATATTGGAGTATGTAAAAAGTATTTATCAAGCAATGGCATTTATACAGCCTATAGCACTGCTATAAGATGTATAGAAAAGTATTCAAGGTTATTTGTTAACTCGTCAGGATATATGATTAGTAAGGACGTTATGACTATGGCTCTAAATTTAAATGATAGCTTTAAACAATGCATTGATAAATTGTTTTTCGAAAAAACAAACTCAGCAGAAACAATTCAAGAAACTATGACATTTTTAGAGGAAAGTATAAACTCAAGTATTAAGAACAATTGTGCATTGCTTTTAAACTATATGAGAGAAAAAGACACGTTTTTAAGTTCTGAGGAAATTATTGCAGAGGATTTGTTTAAGGATTTTGATATAGATATGGAAGAACTTCTTAATAAACTATGGGAAAGAAATATTATTAAAAAGGAAAGTAGAGATTTTAAGATAGTTAAGGATAAAGTATTATTTAACCAAAATGTATACTTTGTTTAATATTTTTAAAATAAATAGGTGGACTTATGCATAAGTATGAAATTAAATTTGATTGCGAAAGTATTAAGTATATAGAAATATCAAAGCATATAAAAAAAATGATTGATGAAAGCAATGTTGATGATGGTGAAAAACTACCATCAATAAGGAAATTATCAAAAATATTGATGGTTAATGAGGTCACTGTAGTTAGTGCCTATAAAAAACTTGAAGCTGAGGGCTATGCATACCAAAAGATGGGCAGTGGCACTTACGCTAAAAGAAGAGATACAAACATTAAATTTAAAAAAGAATATTCTAATGCCTTAAAAAAGATATCTGGGAAAGAGCTAAAAAATTATATGGATTTTACGGGAGAAATTAATAGTAGTGAATTTTTTCCAGTAACAGTATTTAAAGATGTATTAAATGAGGTTCTAGATAGAGATGGCACGGAGGCTTTTGCCTATAAAGAATCGTTGGGATATGAAGGACTTAGAAATAGTATAAGTAGTTTCTTTTGGAATAATACGGTGAATGCTGAGGATATACTGATCCTTTCAGGTGCACAACAGGGAATTGATATAGTATCAAAATCTATAATAAATGTTCACGATAATGTTGTTGTAGAAAAACCAACGTATGGAGGTGCATTAACTGTTTTTAAATGGAGAAGGGCTAACATATTTGAAGTTGATATGTTAGAAGATGGCATAAATTTACTTCAATTAGAAGAAATATTAAAAAAGAACAGAATAAAATGTTTTTATGCCATGAGTTATTTTCAAAATCCTACGGGGGCAACATATAGTTTAGACAAAAAGCTAAGAATATTAGAACTCGCTGAGTTATATGATTTTTATATTGTAGAAGATGATTATTTATCTGAATTAATATATGACAATAAGTTATATAGGAGTTTTAGGAGCTTAGATATAAATGATAGAGTTATTTATATAAAGAGTTTCTCAAAGATATTTCTTCCTGGAATAAGGCTAGGATATATGATATCACCAGAGAAACACAAAGAGTATATTCAAAATTCAAAAATTAATACGGATATTTCAACTTCAAGTCTTATGCAACGTGCTCTTGATTTATATATAAATAAAGATCTTTGGAAAGAACACATAAGCCGCCTTAATACGGCGTACAAAGACAAATATAACTTTATGATCATTTGTATACAAAAATATTTAGGAGACAAGGTTAGTTACTATACTCCTGGAGGTGGCATTCACTTTTATTTTAAGTTAGTTGTAAACTTGAAAATTAATTCTATGGAATTGTTTTGTAGGTGCAAGAACAGAAAAGTTCTTATAACACCAGGAATTCTATTTTATAAAGATGCGCAGGAAGGTAATGATTATTTTAGATTGAGTTTTTCAGAAATAAGAAAACCTGAAATTGAAGAAGGCATTAAAATTATCTCAGAGATATTAAGTTAGATGTGAAAAATACCCATAATGTAAGGAGAGAAGCTTTTGAAAAAGGGATTAGTGGACATTGACTGGTTATGCATTAGTAAATATTCACATGAAGAAATATCTTATTTCTTGTTTTTAGAAGGCAAAACTATGGAGGCCATATGTAAAATTAGAAATTTGGATAATTCTATTGTGCAAAAACACATTATAGATGGTAAGATAAAATATAGATTTTTAGTGCATAGCAATGATACTAATGAACTTTTTAAAAGTATTGCTAAAGCAGGGAAAGAGGATAAAATTTTTTTCCTGAATTCAATGAGTGAGGATAATAAAAATAAGCTAACTGAGCTAATAAAAACTACCTATGTGGAAATGCACCCTAAAGATAAAGAATCTGCAGTTTGGATTTTAGGAGAATTAAAGGAAAAGTCTTGTCTAAATATTTTGATTAAAGCTTCTGTACATAAATATATAAATGTACGGAGAATGGCAGTTTCAGCTATGGGAAAAATGGGAGATATAAGAGCTGAAGGAGCATTGATTAGAGCACTTGAGGACGATAATCCACAAGTAATAAGTTATGCAATAAAATCACTAGGTAAAATAAAAAGTGAAAAAGCTATTTTAAAAATAAAATGTATATATGAAAACACAGACAAAAAATACATAATTGACGCTGCACAGAGTTTTTTATTGCTAATGCAGCGGATATAGATAAAAACTAGAGGTTTACCTTAAATTATAATTTAGAACATTTAAGGAGCGATGGGAGAAATAAAATGAGCTATTTTACAATAAAAGATGAATCGATTGCTGAATTTAAAGAGAAAAAGTCCATTTTTATTGGCCATGGAAAAAGAGTTGAAAGTGAAAATGAGGCTAAGGAATTCATTCAAGGTGTTAAAAACAAACACAAACAAGCAAGGCACAATGTTTATGCCTATATAATTGGTGAAAATAGAGAAGTACAAAGATATAGTGATGATGGAGAACCTCAAGGTACAGGAGGAATTCCAATGTTAGAGGTTTTAAAAAAAAGTGATATAACAGATGTTGCTGTTGTAGTCACTAGATATTTTGGAGGAATTCTTTTAGGCACTGGAGGCCTTGCAAGAGCATATTCTAAAGGAGCGTCTCTTGCTATTAAAGAGGGGGGGGTAGTGGAAAAGGTTAAAGGTATTTTAATAGAAATAATAATAGAATATGATTTACTTGGTAAGCTACAACACGTTTGTGCTAGAGAAAATTTTTATATAGAGCATATAGATTATACTGATAAAGTAAAAATTAAAATACTCTGTCAGTTTAGTGATCTAGAAAAATTAAAGTCGGAAATAACTGAGGTTACCTCAGGAAAAGCTTTATATTACGAAGAGGATCAAAAAATATACTTCAAATTAAAAAATAGATTGTACAATAGTGAAGTTATAAATTCTATCCTTTAGTACGAGCAAGAAAAGTAGTATATACTTTTCTTTTTTATTTGAATAGTACTTTATTTCTATGATATAATGGGAATGTAATGTGCTTATAACTAATTCATAGAAGTATTGCTATTTTTTAGGAGTGGTTAGAAATATTTCACATACAAAATAGTTAGTTGGGGGGATTTCAAATGTCAGGACATTCAAAATGGCACAACATACAACAGAAAAAAGGTAAGATTGATGTTATAAGAGGTAAAGTGTTCACAAAATTAGGTAAAGAAATAATAATGGCAGCTAAAAATGGTGGATCTAAACTAGAAATTAATGCCCATCTAAGAGATGTAGTTGCAAAAGCAAAATCTAATAATATGCCACTAGACACAATAAATAGAGCAATTAAAAAAGGTGCCGGAGAGCTCGAAGGCGTAAACTATGAAGAAATAGTTTATGAAGGATATGGAGCAGAAGGTGTTGCTGTAGTAGTAGTCACGCTAACAGACAAAAAGAACAGAAGTGTGGCAACTGTAAGACATGCTTTTGATAGACACCATGGAAATATGGGAGCAGCCGGATGTGTAAGCTGGATGTTTGCCAAAAAAGGACAAATTATAATAGAAAGAACTGAAGCTATGGACGAAGATGAAATCATGATGGTAGCATTAGAGGCTGGAGCCGAAGATTTTAACGCTGAAGAAGAAATGTTTGAAATTATAACTTCGGTAGAAACCTTTGGACAGGTAAGAGAGTTGCTAGAAGCAGCTGGTTTTGAATTTGCTTCCGCAGAAATTACAATGATACCAGATAACATGGTACCAACTAGTATGGAAGGTTCAGTTAAGGTGCAGGCGCTTATAGATACTCTTGAGGAGAATGAAGATGTTCAGGATGTTTATCACAATGCAGAGTACCCAGAAGAATTTGAGGGATAGGGTCTTTGAGTGGTATAGCATGATGGTAAACGTTTAAGAAAATGATGAAAAACATCATTATGGTTTTTGTTGATAAAGAAGTAGTTGAATTATTAATATAATAGATTAATAATAAATATTAAATAATGGATTATATTTACAAAGGATAAGGCTTCCACTTATATAATATATAATATATAATAT
>DHIM01000174.1:4038-4191 GCA_002403785.1 Clostridium sp. UBA4746 | reverse complement strand
CTTTGATGCCCCGATTTAATACAGCTACCTAAAACCCCTTGGAGGTTTATATATACTGTTTCTGATTTTGCTACTCAATAAGGATTCCCTTTTACAGATACTCCTTCTTCCTTGAATCCAATTAATTTTGAGCATAAGGAAACCCCCAACTAA
>DHIM01000174.1:473-3837 GCA_002403785.1 Clostridium sp. UBA4746 | reverse complement strand
GGTTTTCACGGGTGGGGGGGAGCCGTACCGTATTATATGTACAATTTTAATAAAGTTGTATCTACTAGCATCTTTTCTCTTAAATGGTTCATTAACTTCCTCAGAAATTAATAATGAATATACCTTTGATTAACGTTAAGCATTACCCCCAGTTTGACTTTCTCTATATTCTCTTAGCTCATCAATATTAAAACATGCCACAAATATTCCTTCTTCTTCCCCCGCCTCAACAATCAGTGTATTTCTTGATATCCATTCTTTTCCTTTTATTATTTCACGAAATGAAACAACCTCAAAAGCCATAGAATGTCCCTTACAAGTACCTTTAGCATAATTGGTTATGCAACACCTACCATGTTTTCATAAGCTCTTGTTCTTAACTGACACTTCCTAGTTTCATCAATTTCACACGCATTAGGAATTAGGATTACTTCAGCACCTTTAAGCATTAAAATTGCTGCACTTTCAGGAAATTCTCGATCATAACATATCATAGCTCCAATTTTTACACTGCCCATAGAGGTATCTAAATCACAAGTGTAAAAATTATCACCAGGTGTGCAAAATGCTTCTGAGGAAAAATCGCAAGTATGTACTTTTGCATATGTAAGTGCAGAATTACCAAACCTATCAATTAAAGAAACTGTATTTCTAGGTAAACCTCCCCTTCTCTCTAAATAGGTTATCCCAATTGCCATGTTCAGTTCTCTTGCTAGATTTTTAAAACTTATGAAAAACTCGCGATTTTGATCTATTGCTGTTTCTTTCCACTTTTCGACCTCTTCTATTGTTTTGGGAAGGGAATAGCCATTATTCCACATTTCAGGGAACAAAGCAATATCAGCCCCCATTTTCTTTGCTAATTTACAATATTCATGTCCTTTTTTCAAATTCTCCTTTGCATCACTATTTTGAATTAATTGTAACAATGCAACTTTTAAAATGCCCATAAAACACACCTCCGAAATTAATGATATTCTAGTAAAGATGGCGCCTAACTACTGTATTCCCGACACTCATCAAATAAGTATTAAATTTTCAATTATATCATTTTACTAATCGTTTTCCAATATACCATAAAATTCCTTTAATTTTGCTTTGTGAATATACATCTCTTTATCAGCTTGAACAAATGTAGAATATATACTTTCATTTTCATTTTTTTTGTAAAATGCATGTCCATAAGCAAGTACAATTTTAATGTGCCTCTTTTGATTTACTTTAATTAATAAGTCATCTAAATTAGATAGAGCACTATCTAATAATTCCCTTTGAATCTCGTTACAAATAACACAAAATTCATCACCGCCGATCCTATAAGCCTTACCAATACCCATAAAGCTTTCCTCTATAATTTTTGCGGTATTAAAAATCATTTCATCTCCAGCTTTATGTCCGTGTTTATCATTAGTACTCTTTAAGTTATTTAAATCAAACACAACAATTGTTGCATTTTTATCCCTACTTACATATTGTTCCATTTCCTTTTCGAATGCTGCACGATTTTTAATTCTAGTTTGAATATCATATCTGAATTGTAGCTCAAGCAAAAAAATATAATATATCAGCAAAGATATAGCGGTGCAGCTCCAAATTAGTATTAAATCTTTAAATAAAATCTGAAGAATGATTCCTAGTATAGGTATAAAAAGAACAGGAATTAAAATTTTTCTATCTTCCTTTTCGTATTTAACACTATTTTTGATTACAGCTATTACAAACAATACATAATAAAACATGCAAATTATAGTGGGCAGTAAAAATAAATTTCCTCGTGTATATTGATTTTGAGCATCGACGAAAAAAATGAAGCCTGTTTTATAGCTTAAAACGCACATAAAATCATTAAAACATAAGGGTATTGTTAAAAAGCAATTATACAAAATACTTTTTTCATTATTGTTATTAAAGAATAAAAGAATAAAAGGAACTATGGGGCTCAAAGAAAATCCTAAGATGTTAGCTATACGGTGAGGTATCATAAGTTTGTTGTTACTTGAAAGTTCCATTAAGATAGTCGTTATTTCTAGAATTAGCAAAATAATTGTAGTCGCTGCTGCAGATATGTAAATTATATTTTTTTTATTACATACTACAACGTTCCGCTTAGCAAAACCTATTGTAAAAAAAAGTGCAATGATTGCAAGAACATCCGTGCTGATTAAAGACATCATATAAGTCATATCACTTCCTTGAATTTAATTCTTAATTTATTTTCCTAGCACTCCCATTATAGACATTATGTGATCTAATCGTATTAATATATTTAAAACATTCTATTGACATTATTCAACAAACTCCACAATTATCCTTCAATGTGAAATAATAAAACTCCGAGATATCGCTCCTAGAGTATTTACCTAATAATAAAATTTGAACTTAAAGCAAAGAACTGGTCTGCTTTTGAAATAGCATTTTCCCAACATTTCTTACAATTTTCATTTACACCACAATACTGCAAATGAGGTCAACTGATTACTTCTGTTCCGTCTTTATCAGATAAAATATAATCAATATCACCAGATAATTTAAATCCTATACGTTTAATTTTAAATTTCTTAATAAATTCCTCTTTTGTTAAATCATTTTGAATCTTGATAAAACTTAAAATTTCCATATTTATATCTCCTTGATAATTATTTATGAAGTTTAAAATTAGCAAATGCAAAATACTCTGCATAGGTGAGTTTTTTTTACAAAATCATGTCTATCTATTTTGTCATTTAAAACATCTATTGCAGGTTGCTTTTCTATATCATTATCATTTTTCAAGAATTTTAGGATGTTTCCTTAATTTTTTTATATCACTATCATCAAAATATGCTTAGATTATTGTATCAGTGACTTTTAAATAGCGATCAATTAACTTCGATTTTAAAATATAGCATTCAGTATATGGAAAACCTACTTTAAAAGAGACGAACCCTCAGAACTAAAAAACTAGGATATATTCCTAGTCTAATGAAAGGTACATATATTCCACTCTCTATAATTTTTCTATTCAGTCATGTCCACCTCATAGTAAATTAAAAAGATTATTTATACTACCCTCAATTTATATTCCCCCATTTTCCCATTTAATAATTTTTGTATAAGTAAGCAGTTATACTTTTATATTGCTCTTTTGTTATTACATTCAAATTATCCATTACTGCTAAAATACTATTTCTTATTTCATCCTGAACACCATTTGAACCATGCATGCCTTCACCTAGCAACTAGTAGACATATACTACCTAAAAAATAAACCCCCTTATCTTCAGTGAAAATCGATATGAATAGACCTATAATTGAAATAAAGTGAATTTAAAAAAATATTGTACCAAACATCAATATTGATGTGCTCCCCTTAAAGTAGACAGAT
>DHIM01000174.1:0-289 GCA_002403785.1 Clostridium sp. UBA4746 | reverse complement strand
TTAAATAATAAAAATCTGTTACTTGAAAGGGGCGCATTTTATGTTGAATGGTTTTTCATTTTATTTTAATCACTATATTACGTCTACATAGCTGCTATAAGTGATAGCTAAAATGTTGTTGAGACCGCATATTAAAGTAATAATGTCGTGTTATGGGGAAACAAAAGTATACTAAAATATAACATATTATGTTAATATAATGTAGAATATTATAATTTTTGTCAGAATGCAAAAAAATAAAAAGCTTATCATTATATTTTTACTTCAACAAACTATTTTCAATTATATT
>DHIM01000153.1 GCA_002403785.1 Clostridium sp. UBA4746 | reverse complement strand
CATTTATATTAATATGATAAATAATTTCCATAACATAGTGAATACTAAAATAGTATGCAAATATAGAATAATACTATGGAAAAACTATTCAAAATAGCCATAAGATACTTTTATCTTGACATAGAATATAAAAATATATATACTTTGACTATCAAACTAAGTGAAAATTAAAGCAAAGGGAGAGGATAATTATGAAGTTACCTCCTTTAAAAATTGGAGAATTAATAGCGAGGATTCCTATAATTCAAGGCGGTATGGGGGTAGGAGTATCTCTTTCAACGCTAGCATCAGCTGTTGCAAATGAAGGTGGGATTGGGATAATATCTACTGCTCAAATTGGATATAATGAAGAAGACTTTGGAACCAATGCAAAGGAAGCAAACAAAAGAGCATTAAAGAACCAAATAAGAAGGGCTAGAGAATTAAGCCCTAAGGGTATTATTGGGATAAATATTATGGTAGCTATGAATAATTATGAGGAACTAACAAGAGTTGCTCTAGAGGAAGGTATAGATTTAATAATATCTGGCGCAGGACTTGCACTTAATTTACCTAAAATAGCTAAAGGATTTAAATCAAAGCTTGCACCTATTGTATCATCAGCAAAGGCAGCTACGGTTATATCTAAAATGTGGGATAGAAAAAATAATTGTGCAGCAGATTTAGTTGTTGTTGAAGGACCAGAAGCTGGTGGACATCTTGGTTTCTCTTTGGAATCGCTACTCGAGAAGAAAACCCAAGACCTAAAGCAAATAGTTAAAGAAGTTATAGAGGCGATTAAACCTTTTGAAGAAAAATACAATAAAAAAATTCCTGTAGTAGCTGCTGGTGGAGTTTATACTGGAACAGATATTGCAGAACTTATGAAAATAGGTGCAGCAGGGGTACAAATGGCTACTAGATTTGTGGCTACTAATGAATGTGATGCTAGTTTAGCTTTTAAAATGGCATATATTAATTCAAAAGAAGGAGACATAAAGATAGTAAAAAGTCCTGTAGGTATGCCTGGAAGAGCTATTAACAATAACTTTATGAAAGCTGTAGAGGAAAAGGGATGCAAAGTAAGTAAGTGCTATTTATGCATTAAGGACTGTAATCCTAAAACTACACCTTATTGTATTACAGAAGCGCTGATACAAGCAGTAAAAGGTAACTTAGATAAAGGCCTTATTTTTGTGGGAAGCAATGCTTACAAAGTAAATAAAATTGTTTCGGTTAAAGAACTTATGAGTGAACTAGTTGAAGAGGCGGAACGCTTTTTTTAATTTTGATATTGAAATATTTAAATCGTATATTTTCATAATTATGGTAAAAATATTGACAAATAACCATTCCATAGATATACTTTGATTATCAAAGTATATGAAAATTAAAGTATATGAAAATTAAAGTTTGGGAAATGGTGATAAATATGAGGAAATCTGTTGGGGTTGTAAATGAACTTTTAGTAGAGACCTTTAATGACATATCACAGATAGAACAGAAGGCACTCAAAGAAGGCATACTTAAAGATATATCTATAACTGAAATACATACTATTTATGCAATAGGCATGTATGGTCACAGGACTATGTCGCAAGTAGCTCAAGATCTTAGAATTACTGTAGGTACTCTTACAACGGCTATTAATAAACTCGTAAAAAAAGGGTATGTTGATAGAAAAAGAGGAGAAGAGGATAGAAGATCAGTAATGATTGCGCTTACAAGAAAAGGGAAACTTGCATATAGAATACACGATAAATTTCATTCCCATATGGTACACGCTACTATAGATGGTCTTAATGAAGAAGAGGAAGAGATATTAATAAAATCTCTTGAAAAATTAAATGATTTCTTCAAAGATAAATACAGATTAGAAAGTTAATGAACGGGGGGATTAAGCAATGAACGAGGTACAAATAATTGGTACAGGAAGTTATGCTCCGCTAAACATAATGACTAATCATCAATTATCAGAAATTGTAGATACTTCTGATGAATGGATAGTTTCTATGACGGGAATCAGGGAAAGGCATATTTCACAAGGTGAAAACACCTCAGACTTAGCTACAAAAGCTGCCCTAGATGCGTTAAAGGATGCAAAAGTTAAGGTTGAAGATATAGATTTAATAATTGTCGCAAGTACTTCACCAGATCAATTTGTACCAGCCACTGCATGTTTAGTTCAAGGAAACATTGGAGCGGTTAATGCTATGGCTTTTGATGTATCAGCAGCATGTACAGGATTTATATTTGCCCTTAATATAGCGATGCAATTCCTTAGAACAGGTCAGCGCAAACGAGCATTAATAATAGGTGCTGAGGTATTATCAAAGATTGTTGATTGGACAGATAGAAATACTTGCATTCTCTTTGGAGATGGTGCAGGGGCAGCAGTACTTGAGGCAGGTAGCGTGCGAGGAATAATTTCTATAAATTCAGCTTCACAAGGTCAAAAAGCTCGATTTTTAACTTGTCCGACTGTAGATGTGAAAAACACATTCACAAAAGGAGATGAAGATTTTAAATCCAAAATAAGTATGGATGGTAAAGAGATATTTAAGTTTGCAGTAAAAATTATTGCAAGTAGCATAAATAGAATTTTAAAAGAAAATAACTATACGCTTGACGATATTAAGTATGTAGTATGCCATCAAGCAAACTTTAGAATAATAGATTTTGTTGTACGACGATTGAAAGCTGATAAAAATAAATTTTTCGTGAATTTAGATAGATATGGGAATACATCAGCAGCAAGTATTGCCATAGCTTTAGACGAAATAAATAAAAAAAAGTTATTAAAAGCTGGAGATAAAATTATACTTGTAGGCTTTGGTGGTGGATTAACCTACGGAGCTTCATTAATAGAATGGACAATTAATAAATAAAATTTTAGGAGGAATTAGTAATGGTATTTGAAAAAGTTAAAAGTGTAATAGTTGAACAATTAGGAATAGATGAGGCAGAGGTTAAAATGGAGGCCAAGTTCGCAGATGATTTAGGTGTAGATTCTCTTGAAATATTTGAAATAGTAATGTCACTCGAAGAAGCTTTTGAAATTGAAATACCAAATGAGGATATAGAAAACATTAAAGATGTTCAGGGAATTGTTAAATATATAGAAGAAAAACTGAAATAATAGGAATTAAGAGGTTAGATGATTAGAGAGCTGAACTACTAAGTATATAAAAATTTAGTTCCCTTCAGTATGTTAAAAAAGTATATATTACATTAATGCAGTCTACGTAATATATACTTTTTTTCTATAATTATCTGACTTTAACTATATGCTTTTAAGGAATCAAGGAGGGGTAAAATGTTTAATTCCGTATTTTTTAAAGATTTAGGTGTAAAATATCCAATAATACAAGGTGGGATGGCTTGGGTTGCAGACAGTAGTTTAGCGTCAGCAGTGTCTAATGCAGGGGGATTAGGTATTATAGCAGCAGCTAATGCACCAGTTGATTATATAAGAGATGAAATTAGAAAAGCAAAGAAATTAACAGACAAACCTTTTGGTGTTAATATAATGCTTTTAAGTGATAATGCAGAAGAGATTGCACACCTTGTATGTGAAGAGGGTGTTAAAGTCGTAACTACAGGGGCTGGAAACCCAGGTAAATACATGGAGCTTTGGAAGTCACACGGAATTAAAGTAATACCAGTGGTAGCATCTGTTGCCTTGGCTAAGCGTATGGAGAGAGCAGGAGCAGATGCTGTCGTTGCGGAAGGGTGTGAATCTGGAGGACATATTGGCGAACTTACAACCATGGCATTAGTTCCTCAGGTTGTCGATGGGGTTAATATACCAGTAATTGCAGCAGGTGGCATAGGTGATGGTCGTGGCGTTGCGGCAGCTTTTATGCTTGGGGTACAGGGAGTTCAGGTAGGAACAAGGTTTTTAGTGGCAAATGAATGTACGATACATGAGAATTACAAAAAAAAGATATTAGCTGCAAAAGATATAGATTCAGTAGTTACGGGAAGACCTACAGGTCACCCTGTTAGGGTTTTAAAAAATAAGTTATCAAGACAATTTCAGAAGCTTGAAAAGGAAAATGCATCAATAGAGGCTCTAGAAGAACTCGGACGAGGATGTCTACAAAGAGCAGCAAAAGAAGGTGACATAGTGATGGGATCTGTTCTGGCAGGCCAAATTGCAGGTCTTGTTAAGAAAGAACAAAGTTGCAAGGGAATTATCGAAGAGATGTTTAAAGGGGCAGAAGAAGCTATTATAAAAGTTAGATAAAAAATAATATTATTACTTAATATGGATGAAGTTAGTTAATATTGCAGCATCAAGGTGATGATTTAAGGAGAGAAATTATGAGTAAAATTGCTTTTATTTTTCCTGGACAGGGAGCCCAATATATTGGTATGGGAAAGGAATTATTTGATAATATAGAGGTTAGTAAAAATATATTTAATATAGCAAATAAAGAACTTGATTTTGAATTAAGTAAACTTTGTTTTGAAGGTGCGGTTGAGGATCTAAACATCACAGAAAATACTCAACCAGCCATCTTAGCTACTAGTATAGCAGCTCTTATGGCGCTAAAAGAACGAGGCATAAAATGTGATGTAACTGCAGGGCTTAGTCTGGGGGAATACTCAGCACTTGTTTGTAGTGGAGTTATGGACTTCAAAGATGCCATAAAGATTGTTAAAAAGCGTGGGAAATTCATGCAGGAAGCAGTGCCCGTAGGGATAGGAACAATGGCAGCAATTCTAGGACTTACATCTGATTTAGTTGAAGAAGCTTGCTTTGAGGCTAGAGTTTCTGGGGTAGTCGAAATCGCTAATTTAAACTGTCCAGGTCAAGTAGTAATTGCCGGGGAAATAGCCGCTGTAGAACTTGCTTGCGAAAAAGCAAAGGAAAAAGGTGCAAAACGAGTTATGCTTTTATCTGTAAGTGCACCCTTTCACTCATCTATGCTAAAACCAGCAGCGGAGAAGTTAGAAATTGAACTTAAAAACATAGACCTTAAAGATATGACTATTCCAGTAATGACAAATGTAAATGGTGATTATATAAAGAACAAAGATGATATTAAAGGAAATTTAAAACTTCAAGTTATGAGCTCTGTTTTATGGGAAACAATTATAAGAAATATGATAAAAGATGGTGTAGATACTTTCATAGAGATAGGACCAGGTAGGGTTCTTTGTGGATTTGTTAAGAAAATAGATAGAAAACTTACAGTAATTAATGTAGAAGATATGGCATCTTTAAATAAAGCAGTAGAATTACTTAGACAATAGAATTTATTAAGCTATGAAATTTCTTAATAAGTAAAAATATATGAAAGATGCAAAGGAGAACACAAATTTATGTTAAAAGGAAAAACAGCAGTAGTTACAGGAGCTAGTCGTGGTATTGGACGCGCAATAGCTATAAAGCTAGCAAAGCTTGGTGCAAATGTAGTTGTTAACTATAGAAATAGTATAGATGCAGTTCGCGAAGTAGTTAAAGAAATAGAAGCTTTAGGAGTTAAGGCATTAGCGGTTAAGGCTGATATAAGTAGTTATAGCGATGTGGAAAATATGATGAAAAAAAGTATTGATGAATTTGGAACTATAGATATTTTAGTTAATAATGCTGGAATAACAAAAGATGGTCTTTTAATGAGAATGAAGGAAGAAGACTTTGATAGTGTTATAAATGTTAATCTTAAGGGTGCCTTTAATTGTACAAAGCATGTATCAGCAATAATGCTTAAGCAAAGAAGTGGAAGAGTAATAAACATATCATCAGTTACGGGGCTTACAGGCAATGCAGGCCAGGTGAATTATTCTTCTGCAAAGGCAGGTATAATAGGCATGACAAAGTCTGTGGCTAGAGAATTTGCAAGCCGTGGAGTTACTTGTAATGCGGTAGCACCAGGGTATATTCAAACAGATATGACTGATACTTTGCCCGCAAAGGTAAAGGATGTTATAATGAGCACTATTCCATTAAAAAGACTTGGAACCCCAGAGGATGTGGCAAATGTAGTAGCATTTTTAGCATCTGAGGAAGCTTCATACATAACAGGTCAAGTTATAAATATAGATGGTGGAATGGTAATGTAGTCTCAAATTAGTTAGTACAGTCCCTCCCTAGGGATATGAAGATAGAATAGTATACTTATCGTAATATATATTTTTAGGTGATGCGGCACCTCTAGGTGATTCAGCATATAAATATGATGATTAAAGGAGGATCCATTTTATGAAAAATAGAGTTGTTATTACAGGCATGGGAGCAGTTACTCCTATTGGAAATGATGTAAATAGTTTTTGGAATAATATAAAAGAAGGTACTTGCGGCATAGATGTAATTAAGTCTTTTGATATTACGAACTTTAAATGTAAGCTAGCTGCAGAGGTTAAGGATTTTGATGTAACGGTAGCACTAGATAAAAGAGAAGCTAGAAAAATGGATAAATATTGTCAGTATGCAATGGTTGCAGCCAGCGAAGCAGTTAAGAATTCTGGACTAGATTTAGAAGTTGAAGATAGAGAAAGAATAGATGTAATAGTTGGTTCAGGAATTGGTGGAATTGGTACTATTGAAAGAGAACATACAAAGCTTATGGAAAAGGGGCCAAGTAGGGTAACGCCTTACTTAATACCTATGATAATTGGCAATATGGCAGCTGGGAACATCGCAATAAAGTATGGCGCTAAAGGTATGTGCTCGAGTGTTGTTACGGCTTGTGCTACAGGAACCAATGCAATAGGAGACTCTTTTCATCGAATTCAAGATGGAAGAGCGGACATAATAATAGCAGGAGGTGCAGAAGCATCGGTAAGTCCACTTGCTTTGGCAGGATTTGCGTCGCTAACTGCACTAAGCAAAAGTGAAGATCCTCTAAGAGCATCAATTCCTTTTGATAAAGAAAGGGATGGTTTTATTATGGGAGATGGTGCAGGTATAGTTGTACTTGAATCTTTAGAGCATGCACAAAAGAGAAATGCTAAAATATATGCAGAGGTGAAGGGTTATGGAGCAACTTGTGATGCCTATCATATAACTTCACCATCGCCAGACGGTGAAGGTGCAGCAAGATCAATGGTAATGGCGCTTATTGATGGAGATATTAAGGCAGAAGAGATATCATATATTAATGCACACGGAACAAGTACTCCATATAATGATAAATTTGAAACTGTAGCTATAAAAGCTGCTTTTGGAGAGTATGCATATAAAGTACCTGTAAGTTCAACAAAGTCGATGACAGGACATTTGCTTGGAGCATCAGGAGCAATAGAGGCTATAGTATGTGCAAAAGCACTAGAGGAAGGTTTTATACCAGCAACTATAGGATATAAAGTGCCGGATGAAGATTGTGATTTAGATTATGTTCCAAACATAGGTAGAAGAGAGCAGCTCAAATATACGATGTCAAATTCCTTGGGATTTGGTGGTCACAATGCTACTATTATATTAAAAAAATGGGATGGTAGATAATTATGGATTATAAAAGTATCGAAGGATTAATAAAAGCTGTTAGTGATTCTGAGGTTACCTGTTTTGAAATTGAGACAGAGGGCATTAGAATAAAGATGGAAAAGAAAGAACAGCAGGTAGTAGTGGAGAGAATGCCTGTAAATGGTACATCTTTAGAGCCAGTTACGCAGAAAGCAATAAGTCGAGAAAGTGTAGCTACGAATGAAGTGTATGTAGAAAAGTTACAGAATGATATAGCTAAAACTATAGAAAATGCAGCAAAAACTATACCTGAGGAAAATTTATTTGTGGTTAAATCACCTATTGTTGGAACTATGTATTCTGCTCCAAGTGTCGACTCAAAGAACTTCGTAAAAGTTGGTTCTAAGGTTAAAAAAGGAGATACACTCTGTATTTTAGAGGCTATGAAGCTTATGAATGAAATTGAAAGCGAAGTAGATGGAGAAATCGTGGAAGTATTAGTTGCTAATGAAGATATGGTAGAGTACGGACAGCCATTATTTAAAATAATTGAAAACTAGTGGCTAGAAAGTAGCGTAAAACTATCATCTATCTACTGGTTTAATTGCGTAAAAGGTGGAGGGAATAATATGGAAGATGTAAAAGGTACTACTTTAGATATAAAACAAATTCAAGAAATTATACCTCATAGATATCCATTTTTGTTCGTGGATAAAGTAGAGGAATTAGATCCAGGAAAAAGAGCTGTTGGTTATAAGAATATTACTATGAATGAGTATTTCTTTCAAGGGCATTTTCCTACGGAGCCCATACTTCCAGGAGTAATTATAATTGAAGCTCTTGCACAGGTTGGAGCAGTAGCACTTTTAAGTATGGAAGAGTATAAGGGCAAAATTGCTTACTTTGGTGGTATCAATAAAGCAAAATTCAAAAAAAAAGTTGTTCCAGGAGATGTACTTAAGCTCGAGGTAGAAATAATAAAAATGAAGGGTCCTGTTGGAATCGGATTGGGAGTAGCTACAGTAAATGGAGTAAAGGTGGCACAAGCTGAAATTACATTTGCAGTAGGTATATAGATATTAAAAAACACTTTAGTAAATAATTTTAAGTGTGGGGAAGGTAAACAATATGTTTAAGAAGATATTAATTGCTAATAGAGGCGAGATAGCGGTAAGAATAATTCGGGCGTGTAATGAAATGGGTATTCAAACTGTAGCAGTATATTCTGAGGTAGATAAAGATGCCCTTCATACTCAAATGGCAGATGAGGCTGTATGCATTGGACCAGCTAAATCTAAGGATAGTTATTTAAATATGCAAAATATTTTAAGTGCTACTGTGCTTACGGGTGCAGAGGCAATTCATCCTGGTTATGGTTTTTTATCTGAGAATAGTAAGTTTGCACAGATGTGTGAGGAATGTGATATAAAATATATAGGACCAGATTCAAATAATATTGATAATATGGGAAACAAACTAAAAGCAAGAGAAATGATGATAAATGCTGGTGTGCCAGTAGTTCCGGGTTCAGATGGAGAAATTGAAGATGAAACAAATGCTTTAGAAGAAGCTAAAAAAATAGGATACCCTGTAATGATAAAGGCTTCAGCGGGAGGCGGGGGACGAGGTATAAGAGTTGTTAGTAAAGTTGAAGATCTTATATCTGCGTACAACACTGCTAAAACAGAAGCAGAAACTGCTTTCGGTGATGGAACCATGTATATGGAAAAATTCATAGAAGAGCCAAGGCATATAGAGTTTCAAATACTCGCAGATGAGCATGGAAATGTGATTCATCTTGGCGAGAGGGACTGTTCTATTCAAAGGCGGAATCAGAAGGTAATAGAAGAGGCACCTGGAGTCATAATGACAGAAGAACTTAGAAATCAGATGGGTGAGGTTGCAGTTAAAGCGGCTAGATCTATTAATTATAAAAATGCTGGAACTATAGAATTTTTATTGGATAAGTATGGGAAATACTATTTTATGGAAATGAATACTCGTATACAGGTGGAGCACCCAATAACAGAAATGATTACCGGAGTAGATTTAGTTAAAGCTCAGATAAGAATTGCCTCGGGACAAGTGCTCCCTTATAAACAAGAGGATATAAAAATTCAAGGGCATGCTATTGAATGTAGGATAAATGCAGAAAATCCTAATAAAAATTTTATGCCCTGTCCTGGCGAAATAAAAACACTTCATATTCCTGGTGGATATGGGGTAAGGGTCGATAGTGCAGCATATCAAGGATACAAAATTCCACCTACTTATGATTCCATGATAGGAAAACTTATTGTACTCGGAAGAGATAGAGATGAAGCAATATGCAAAATGAGAAGGGCACTCGGAGAGTTTATAATAGAAGGCGTTAATACTAATATAGACTTCCAATTTAAAATTGTAAATAATAAGAATTATACAAAAGGTGACTTTGATACTAGTTTTATTAGTAAAGAATTTCAAAATCTTTAAAAGTAGCTAAATGCATACTGAAATTATTACTTAAAAGTTTTATACTTTGAGTGTCGTATCTATTTTGAATGCTATAAATTATAGTATAGGTATGTTTTTAGAAAGGGGTAGCTATATGTTTGAATTTAAACGTATATTTAAAAAGAGTAAATATATTGAGGTTAAAAATTTAGAAAATGAATATGGTGAGAAAAAACCTAATATCCCTTCAGGAATGTGGGTCAAATGTGAAACATGTGGTAAAATCCTTTATAATAAGGATTTAGAGAGTAGCATAATGACATGTGATAATTGTAGGACTCATTTTAGAATTGGTTCTAGAGAAAGAATAAATTATACTATAGATAAAGGGACTTTTATAGAATACGATAAAGATATGATTTCAGATGACCCTATAGATTTTGAAGGTTATAAAGATAAACTTCAAAGTCTACGGGACAAAACCTTATTAAATGAAGCTGTAATAACTGGAGAAGGAAAGATAAATGGACAAGATACGATAATTGCAGTGATGGATAGTAATTTTATGATGGGAAGTATGGGATGCGTTGTTGGAGAGAAAATTACAAGGGCCATTGAAAAAGCAACAGAAGTTAAAAAACCCATTATTATATTTACAGCATCAGGTGGGGCTAGGATGCAGGAGGGTATATTTTCACTAATGCAAATGGCTAAAACTAGTGCTGCTATTGCAAGACATAATGAAAAAGGTTGCCTTTATATAACTGTTCTTACAGACCCAACTACAGGTGGAGTCACAGCAAGTTTTGCTATGCTCGGAGATATAATTCTCGCAGAACCTAATGCATTAATTGGTTTTGCAGGCAAAAGAGTTATTGAACAAACCCTAAAGCAGCAATTACCTGAAGGCTTTCAAAGGGCAGAATTTTTGCTCAAGAAGGGTTTTATAGATAAAGTAGTGGATAGAAAAGCTATGAAGGATACTTTAACTGAGATATTAGAAATACATTCATAGTTATTAAGAGAAAGACAAATGTAACACGTAGGGAGTGAAATCTTATGGTAACTTTACCTTTTGAAAAGCACATGTATGAGTTGAAAAGTAAAATAGATGAATTAAAGAATTTAGCAACAGATCAGAATATGGATTTGGATAAAGAAATAAGACAAATGGAAATTAAGCTCTACAATATGCAAAAGGAAGCCTATAAAAATTTAACTGCCTGGGATAAAGTAAGCATTGCAAGGCTTGTGGAACGTCCTACTGCTCTTGATTATATAAATCGAATTTTTGATTCCTTTATGGAGCTTCATGGAGATAGATATTATGGGGATGATTCGGCTATTGTAGGTGGAATCGCTCAATTTAATGGAATTCCTGTAACTGTTATAGCTCAGCAAAAGGGAAATAACACCAAGGAAAACATAAAGAGAAATTTTGGTATGCCAAATCCAGAAGGATACAGAAAAGCTTTAAGACTTATGAAACAGGCAGAAAAATTCAATAGACCTGTTATTTGTCTTGTAGATACTCCAGGAGCATATTGTGGACTAGGGGCAGAGGAAAGAGGCCAAGGTGAGGCAATTGCTAGAAATCTTATGGAGTTATCAACTTTAAAAACACCAGTAATCTCAATAGTTATAGGAGAAGGTGGAAGTGGTGGAGCTTTAGCTATGGCGGTGGCAGATGAGGTTTGGATGCTAGAGCATGCAATTTATTCTATTTTATCACCGGAAGGTTTTGCTAGTATATTATATAAAGATGCTAGTCTTGCTAAAGAAGCGGCTAATGCAATGAAAATAACAGCTCAGGATTTAATTAATTATGGAATAATAGATAGGATTATAAAAGAGCCTCTAGGTGGAGCACATACCAATGTAGATGAGATGGCAGTAAGTATTAAACGTAATCTAGAAGAAGCAATTGGGAGATTAATACATGAACCTATAGAATCCTTACTTACAAAGAGATATTATAAATTTAGAAAGATTGGAAAGGTAGTAGAATAATCTTTATTTTGGTATGGTTAAGAAAAGTATATATACTTTTCTTTTTTTTTGGTATTGAAGTGTATATATAAATCATACATAATAGAAGATGAGAATAATATTTATGATAATGGTAAAGGGGAATTAAGTTATGAGTAAAACACATAGTGAGATAGTTCTAGTAATAGATTCAGGATGCGATTTACCTTTAGAGTATATTAAACAAAACAATATAGTGCCATTAGGGTTGGTATGCAATTTTAAAGGCGAAGCAATAGAGGATGATTTTGGTGAAGATTTTACTCGTAAGGATTTTTATGATGCGTTAAGGAAGGGAGAAATGCCAACTACATCACAGATAAATAGTCAAAGATATGTAGAGGTTTTTAAAAAGTACGTGACGCAGGGGAAATCTATTATATATATTGCAATGTCCTCTGCATTAACAGGAACAATAAATAGTGCAAATATAGCAAGAGAAACTATACTTGAAGAATTCCTAGAGGCAGATATAAGTATAGTTGATAGTAAATGTGCAAGCCTTGGACAAGGACTTTTAGTTTATTATGCTTATGAAATGTTAAAGCAAGGAAATTTTAAAGAAGATATAGTTACATGGCTTGAGGAAAATAAACTTAAGATTAATCATTGGTTTACAGTTAATGATTTAAACCATTTAAAAAGAGGTGGAAGGATATCTAATTCTGCTGCAGCCGTTGGTACATTGTTAAATATAAAACCTGTTTTGTATATCGACAATGAAGGACGACTTACTTCTTTTTCTAAATGTAGAGGAAGAAAAAAGGCAATAAATACAATGGCCCAAAAATTCAAGGAAAAGACAGATCCAAATAAAGAACAGGTTATTGCCATAGGCCATGGAGATTGTCTTGAAGATGCATTATATTTAGAGGCATTGGTTAGAGATCATGGAAATGTCAAAGACGCCATTTTAAATTATGTGGGTACAGCAATAGGGTCACATACAGGACCAGAAATGTTAGCATTATTTTTTATGGCTAAGGAAAGGTAAGAGTTAATTATATAATAGAGGGGTACCTGCGGGAGGCCACTGCAAAAGTCTTAATTTTAAAATTTAGCTTGTTGAAAAAGTTAAAACCAGAAATTTATGAGCAATGCTCTAAATTTTCTGGTTTTTTTATAGTACAAATAGTTTTTTGAGAATATTTTAACATATAACTTGTAAATCTTTCTTTATTCTTACTCAATTAGTTTCAATATTCTTTTAAGATTGACTGTGAAGATAGTCAATGCACCTTGCATTTCCATGCAAAATAACCCTGAGGATGTTGTTACATCATACCCATGGCTATGTTTGGCTTCACTATTTTTAGCTTCTATTTTGTAACGTTCCTTAGTCTTTTGATTGAAGTATTCTGTCTCTTGAAGTTCAGCCTGTGCTTTATGAGTATTGGACATAAGTGTTACAGAGTAAGATTTAGGTTTACTTCTATCTTTGTAGCAACCAGCCCTCATAGTACAATTCTTACATTTTTCAATGTCAAAGAAATAAGATATTACAGCACTAGTACCCACTTTTTCATGCTTTTTCTTTCTAGTACTTGTTTTTTTATACTCATATTTCCGGCCTTACAAACATACATATCAGCATCTTTATTATATTCAAAAATAATATATACTGTAAGTATACTAAATATACTTACAGTATATTTAGTATACAGGAGGTGTAATTATTATGGGTGTTACGGAACGTAAAGAGAAAGAGCATTTAATTCGCAAAAATCACATGGTAAATGCAGCTGAAAAGATTTTTTTACAGAAAGGTTTTGAGCGTTCAACAATGGACGATATTGCGAAGGAAGCTGAATTTACGAAGAAAACTATTTACTCATATTTTAAAAGTAAAGATGAATTATACTATGAAGTTATGCTGCTAGGTTATAAAGCCTTGAATGATATGTATGATAAAACCATTAGCGAAAATATTGAAATGAGTGAAAGTTAAAAAATAAAACAATTAGGTCATACCTTTTTTGAATTTAGTACGGATTACCCAGTTTATTATAAAGCAATTTCAGATTATCAAAATAAAGATTTTGATTTTCAAGTTGATGATTGTAATTCTTTAATTAATGAATGTTATATAGCTGGAGAATATTCATTTAAAATTTTTAATAACTGCATTATTAATGGAATTGAAAAGGGCGAGATATTAGAAGGTACAGATTCAATTGTCTTTTTTATTATGCTTTGGTCAGCTATGATAGGGTTTACTCAATTAAATAATAAAAAAGAAAAATATATTAATGCATATCACAATAAAAGCATTCAAGAATTAATGGAAGATGGGTTTGAAATATTATTAAGGTCTATAAAAAAGTAAAGGAGAATTAGTCATATGAATATAAAAAAAATAATATTAGGTGTGGTTTGTGTTGTGATATTAGGTGTTGTCGTCTATGGGGGGAAATACTTGATTTCTGTCCAAAAGTATAAGCAAACCGTTAAAGATATAGCAATTAGTAATGTTAATTTGTCGAAAATTTCTAATGGGACATATACTGGATCATGTGATGCTTTATTTGTGGCTGCAAAAGTTTCAGTTACAGTCAAGTATCACAAAATTACAAATATAATTCTACTAAAGCATAAAACTGAAAGAGGAAAGCCTGCGGAAGTTATACCTGGTATAGTAGTAAAAGCTCAAAGTTTGCAAGTTGATACTATTTCAGGAGCAACAAATAGTAGTAAAGTAATTCTAAAATCCATTGAAAATGCACTAAACACTGGTAAATCATAAAAAATTATGATCAATTGAGGATATATTTTTAAGCTTATATTCCCGAATTTTATTACAGAATCCCTATATTTATTTTTAGAAATCTTTTTTTATCAAAATATTTTATAATAAAATAATACAAATTTGGATTTATATTAAAGGGAAGCTGCAAACAATGTAGCTTCCCTTTAATTATAAAAATATTTAATGATTTACTCATTATTATCCAAACGTTCCTATAATATTAGATTTTTAAATAGTTATGTTAATTTATTATTTATCATTTTTAACATAAACATATATAAATCTTAACGTAAAGTTAATAGTTAAATTATATGCTGTATCTAGATAAACATTAATATTCATTATAAAAATGTTGTATACCTAATATAAAGTAGGGCTAGTGAAAAAGATACAGTGAGGTATTTTATGAAGATTTATGCTGTGAAAATTTTAGATATTATTGAACGAAAATTAGAAGATTTATGTTTATTAATTAGTTTTGAAAAAAAGCTAAGATAAAAAAATTTTCTATAAACAAGACAAGGTTAGAACTTTAGTTGGTGAGATGTTGATAAGAACCATAATTGTGGAAGAACTGTGTATTAAAAATAAACATATAATATTTGATGAAAATAAATATGGAAAACCATATCTAAAAGAATATCCAAAAATTAATTTTAATATATCTCATTTGGGAGATTATGTAGTATGTGCAATTGATGATAAACCTATTGGAATTGACATAGAGGAAGTAAAACAAATTGAATATAAAGATATAGCTGAGGATTTTTTTACGGTAAGTGAATTCAGATACATTAATAAACAAGGTATAGGTACTCAGTTAAGTAAATTTTATGAAATCTGGACGTTAAAGGAAAGTTATTTAAAATGTTGTGGACAAGGATTAGCGATACCATTAAAATCATTCTCAATTGATATAGATAAATATGAGGATATTAAAGTAATTATTAACGAGGGACATAATGAACATACGTTTAGAACATTTGATACAATGTTAGGTTATAAAGTGGCCGTGTGTTCAGAAAATAAAGAAATTTTAAATAACATAATAACTATAGACCAGAATAGCTTAATTAATAACTATTCTAAACTTGATTTATAGTTAGAGGAGTTATGCTAATGATATTATTTTGTTTACCATATGCAGGAGGTTCAGAATCAATATATTATAAGTGGAAAAAATTTTTAAATCCTTCAATTGAATTAATTCCAATGGCGTTAAAAGGAAGAGGGAAGAGGTTTAGTGAAATCTTTTATGACAGTTTAGAAGAGGCAGTTGATGATATATTTGAAAATTATAAGGACCGAATAGGTGAAGATGATTATGCTATTTATGGACATAGCATGGGAAGTCTTTTGGCCTATGAATTATATTATAAAATATGTAAGTCGAATCTTAGAAAACCAACACATATATTTTTTTCGGGATATAAGGCACCAAGTATTATAAATGAAAGAGAAAGTACATATTCATTGTCTGATAATGATTTCATAAAAAAGGTAATGAAACTTGGTGGAACACCAAAAGAGTTAATGAATAATCAAGTACTACTTCAAATTTTTCTCCCTGTAATTCGAAGTGACTTTAAGAATATAGAATCTTATAATTATGAAAAAAAAGAAAATAAGATTGAATGTGATGTTTCAATTTTAAATGGAAAGCAAGATTCTATTAATTTAAAAGAAATATTAGCTTGGAAAAACCACGTATCTGGGGGATTTAATATGTATAATTTTGATGGAAATCATTTTTATATAAATAGTAATGTTGAAAATATAACTAATATTATAAATGATACATTAGCTAACAAGATTTATGCTAAAGGATATATTCAAAATGGTGTGAAACGAGAGATGATATTATAATTCAATCCATAGTATGAGAGATTAATAGGAAGATGTATTGAGACATCTTCCTTTTAGAGCATTTCAAAAAAATATTTAGTCTGCATTCTATTTTGATTTTTTATCTTTGCCTAATTTTTTAGATTCTTTAGAAAATCCTATTTCATTGGCAGTTTCTATCTTCATTTTATCTAATTCTTTTTTTGTTTTTGGGTTAGCTTTTTTGTTGTCTTTGCTGTTTTTGTTGTCTTTATGTGACATTGAGAAATCCTCCTTATAATGATTAAAAGCAGAAAATAATTAATTGCCATTAATATTAAATATTTTAATATTAGTATAACCAAATTTATGAGATGTATGCGGAAGAATGTTATTTATTTGGATGTGCATTTTAATGATATAATTAGTATTATTAAAATATTACATAGGGGGAATAATAATATGAATAAAACAATAGGATTTATAGGCTGTGGTAATATGGCGAAGGCTATGATAAGTGGAATAGTTAAATCAAAAATAGTTTCTAATAAGAATGTAATAGTGAGTAATCCTTCAGACAAGAGTTTAAATAAGGTAAAAGAAGAATATAACGTTTTAGTCACAAATGATAATAAGGAAGTTGCGCAATTTGCTGATATAGTAATATTATCTGTAAAGCCTTATAAATATGGTGAGGTTATTAATGAGATAAAAACATATTTAAAAAAAGAGGTAGTTATAGTAACTATAGCTGCTGGGATAACATTAGAACATATGAGTAATGCATTAGGGAGTGAAGCAAAGGTTGTAAGAACTATGCCAAATACTCCAGCACTTGTTGGCGAGGGAATGAGTGCACTGTGTGCTAATAAAAGTATAACTAATGATGAATTGCAAGATGTAGTAAAAATTTTTGAAAGCTTTGGTAAGATTGAGATATTAGAAGAAAAACTTATTGATGTAGTTCCGTCTGTTAGTGGGTCATCACCTGCATACGTGTATATGTTTATTGAAGCGTTAGGAGATGGGGCTGTACTTCAAGGAATGCCAAGGAACAAAGCGTATAAAATGGCGGCCCAAGCAGTGCTCGGTGCAGCGAAAATGGTACTTGAGACTGGGCAGCACCCTGGAAAACTTAAAGACGATGTATGCTCACCAGGGGGAACTACTATAGAGGCGGTATACACCTTAGAAAAGAATAATTTTAGGGGATCAGTGATTTCTGCAATGGAGAGTTGCACAGAGAAGGCAATAAAAATGGGTAAAAAGTGATAAAAAAATATTAAAAAGTACACAATATTTTAATATATTGAAACTATTTGAGATGAAAGGGTACAAGTTTAGAGTAAAAAAATACTTTAAACTTGTACCCTTATATTATTTTTGATGTTTATTTAAACATCATGTGTAATAAGTACTACGAGTAATAAAGATTACATACAGAACATATATATCTATTGAGACGTAAAAATATAATCAACCTATTGACTTGCGAACAAATGTTCGATACAATATAAACATAACATATTAAGACAAAATACCAGTAAAGTATTTAAAAATATATAAAATTTGCATTTTGTAGCAGCTTTAATTTACAGCTAACCTGCATTACTAAAAAAATTAGTAGAGTATTTAAAAGCTAATTTAGTAGATTAATTAACTGGGGGTAAAACATATGGAAACAAAGGATTTATTGGTTAAGATTAATTATTCGCAAAAAGGTAATGACAGTTTAGCAATAACTTATACTACGAATACAGAGAAGGTTAATCACTCTTCTAAATATTTAATTTGTGGGGGAATGTATAATAGAAATGGTGGAACTATTATATTTAAGGCTAAAAATATAGAAGAAGCTACAGAAATAGCTAATAATAATTTAGTAGCCAAAGCAGGCACTAATAAATATGAGTATCTTAAAACAGACTATATAGTAAATAATATGCAGGAAATAAATTCAATTAAATCATATTGATAATTTTTTAGTCTAAAGGACATTCTTTAATTTAAGAATGTCCTTTAGAACGTTTAAGAAGCATGATACTAAGATAGTTGTTGAGGAAAACTATTAATTAGATACTTTATTAATAATAATGTAGTTTAAAAAGAGTTTTACAAAATAACGTTGAATACTTAGAGTTATGAACTATAATGAAAGGTGAATCATTAATATACAATATAAATTTAAGAATTCAATATTGATTAAAAATAAACATATACTTAGTTACCTTAAAAAAATAAGTAAAGGATGTCTATAACTAAATTGTAGTTGAAATTGATGCATTAAATAATTTTAGTTGGGAGGAAATATAATGGACAAATTATCACGAAATGATATTTGCTGGTGTGGCAGTGGTAAAAAATATAAAAAATGTCACATGGATCAGGATACATTTATAAGTAATTTAGAGGAAAAAGTAGGCTATAGAATACCTAGAGATATTATGAAAACAGATGAACAAGTTGAAGGTATAAGAAAAAGCTGTAAATTAACTCATGATATACTCGATATGGTTGGTGAGAAAATAAAGGTTGGAATAACCACAGAAGAAATTAATACTTGGGTGCATGAATATACGGTTGCACATAATGCATATCCAGCACCACTAGGCTATGGTGGTTTCCCTAAGAGTGTATGCACATCAATTAATGATGTAATATGCCATGGCATACCATGTGGAACAGTTCTAAAAGATGGCGATATAATAAATGTAGATGTGTCTTGCATATTAGATGGCTATTATGGCGATGCCAGTAGAATGTATAGTATAGGAAAAATGTCTAAAGAGGCACTAGATCTGGTACGTGTATCAAAGGAATGTCTAGATAAAGGCATAGAACAGGTGAAACCCTACAGTACCCTTGGAGACATAGGGTATGCGATTCAGCACCATGCAGAAAGTCATGGATATTCCGTAGTATATGATTATGGTGGTCATGGCGTTGGACTAGAGTTTCATGAAGAACCATTTGTAGCTCATATAGGCAATAAGGGTGAAGGTATGATATTACTTCCTAATATGACTTTTACAATTGAACCTATGATTAATATCGGGAGTCCTGATACAGCTGTACTCGAAGATGATTGGACAGCAGTAACAACCGATGGCTCATTGTCTTCTCAGTGGGAACATACCATACTTGTTACTCAAACCGGATATGAAATATTAACGTAAACGCGCGAAAACAAATAACAAGTCGATATACTAGCGTCTTTGACTTGTTATTTTCTATCATGTGTATTAAACTTACATTATATATAAGAATACCGTCAGAAATGGTGGTATTCTTTTTCGTATTCAATTAACAAGAATTGCTACTCTACTTTTACTATATATGTATGTTCATCTAAGGAGGAACGCTCTCTATTCCAACTTTTATAGTAAGCAAAGTGTATTTTACATTCGCCATATTTCAAACACTTAAATTTCCAAATGATTTGCGTACTTCCTCCAATTATATTTGGTTTGTTAAAATTAAATATCTTTTTATATTCTAAATCAAGGATGGAAGGATCCGAGATACTGTAGTACCAACAATATCCTGTAGAAGGAGACTCATCTAATTCAATAAGCATCTGATCTTGTAGTGCCATCACATTTATTAGTTTATGGCTCAAAATGGTAGCATTTAGTTTATAATTTTCATATTCCTCAGTCAAGTAATCACCACCATTAAAGTATTTATATTAGAAGTATGTTATGTAGTTTTAGCAGTGAGAATACATAACTTATTATAAACATTTATAAGTAGTACTATTGTTTCTTTAATGTTCTTTTTTATTCATGCAACAACAATATTATTAAAGATGCAAAGGTAGTTTAATTGAAATAGTAGAAGTGAACTTAATGTATTTTGATTAATTATAGTATAGACAAAATTAAAATAAGGAATGATACATATATATTAATATATGTTGTTAGCAACCAGGAATAAAATGGTGTATAATTAATATAATAGGTAAATTTTAATATTAATTGGTGTCATGCATAGTAATCTAGCAAGATTTCAGGAAATAAAACATTTAATAAGTGTTTTAAACTTTCAAGGAAAGTATAAGGAGGAGACAAATGAAATTTACGATTGGCAGTACATATCATGGCTTTAAGTTAATAGAGGAGAAAAATATAGAAGAGTTAAATTCAGTGACAAGATTGTTTGAACACGTGAAAAGTGGAGCTAGACTATTGCATTTAGAAAATGACGATGATAATAAGGTATTTTCTATAGGGTTTAGAACGCCACCTAAAAATAGTAATGGAGTTCCACATATACTTGAACATTCAGTGCTTTGTGGCTCTCGAAAGTTTCCAACTAAGGAGCCTTTTGTTGAGTTAATAAAGGGATCTTTAAATACATTTTTAAATGCTATGACTTTTTCAGATAAAACAATATATCCTTTAGCTAGTAAAAATGAAAAAGATTTTTATAACCTTATGGATGTATATTTAGATGCGGTTTTTTACCCGAATATATATTCTCAGCCAGAAATACTAATGCAAGAGGGCTGGCATTATGAATTAGAAAACAAGGATGACAAATTAAATTATAAAGGTGTAGTTTATAATGAAATGAAGGGTGCATTCTCCTCACCAGAGGGTTGCCTTATGCGAAAGATTCAAGAATCCTTATTCCCAGATACGTCATACGGTGTAGAGTCTGGTGGAGATCCAGAAAATATACCAGATTTGACCCAGAAAGAGTTTATAGATTTTCATAAAAAATATTACCATCCGTCAAATAGTTATATATTCCTATATGGAGATGGAAATATCGATGAGCAGTTACAATTTATTAGTGAAGGATATTTAAACAATTTTGATAAAATTTCAGTAGATTCAGCTATTCAGCTTCAGAAATCATTTAGCCAAATGAAAGAAGTCAAGATGGATTATCCTATTTCTTGTGATGATGATGAACTAGGAAAAACATTCCTAAGTTTAAACTTTGTATCGGGGGATAATATTAGCCATCCAGAATTGCATTTAGCTTTTGAAATTTTAGAGTATTTATTACTCGAGAGTGCTGCAGCACCTTTAAAGAAAGCACTTATAGATGCTGAGATAGGTAAAGATGTATTTGGAAGTTTTGATAATAGTATCTTGCAACCAGTGTTTAGTATAGTGGTAAAAAACTCTAATGAAAGTGAAAAAGAAAAATTTAAGGAAGTTGTTCTTACAACTTTAAAGAATTTAGTTAAAGAGGGAATAGACAAAAAATTAATAGAAGCTTGTATTAATATTACTGAATTTAAACTAAGAGAGGCCGATTTAGGTGGTTTCCCAAAGGGATTGTACTACTATATAACTAGTATGGACAGTTGGCTTTATGATAAAGATCCAACTATGCATTTAGAGTATGAAAGTTACTTAAGCAAAATAAAAGCTGCTCTAACTACTAATTATTTTGAAAAACTAATAGAGAAGTATCTAATAAATAATACCCATAGTTCTATGGTAATTTTGAATGGCAAAAAAGGTCTAGCAGAACTTAAATCCAAGGCAGCAGATGAAAAACTAGCAAAGTTTAAGGCAAGTCTTTCTGAAAAACAAATAGAGGAAATTATACAAGGAACAAAAGCTCTTAAAAAAAGACAAATGACACCAGATGTGAAGGAAGTGCTTGAAACTATTCCTCTACTTGAACTCTCAGATATTGAAAATAAGGTAGAACATTTACCAATAGAGGAAAAAGATGAGCACGGAGTAAGGGTATTATCCCACAATATATTTACTAATAAAATTGCTTATATAAATATATTATTTGATACTAAAAAAGTAGATATGAAGTTACTACCTTATATAACATTACTCTCGACTATTTTGGGAAGGGTAAGTACGGAAAATTCTAATTACTCCGATTTATCTAATGAAGTTAATATTCATACAGGAGGGATTCATTTTACCACAGATGTATATGGTGAAAATGAAAACTTTGAAAAATACAGCCCTAAGTTAGTGGTAAAGGCTAAAGCGTTATCTGAAAAAATTCCTAAATTATTTGATATAATAGCAGAAATAATTAGTACTACTAAATTCGATGAAAAGAAGCGTTTAAAGGAGCTAATTCAACAACTAAAATCAAGGCATGAAATGAAAATTCTTGATCGAGGACATATGGTAGCAGCTGGAAGACTTACTTCTTATTTTTCACCAGCTTCAGCTTATATAGAAAAAACTACGGGAATATCTTTTTATAAATTTATAAATGATATTGAAAGAGATTTTGATAATAAATGTGAAGAGATTATTGAAAATCTAAATAAGGTATCAAAGCTTATATTTAACAAAAATAATCTTATCATAAGTATTACAGGAGAAGAGGATATATATACTACTTTTGCAGCTCAGCTTCCTAAAGTTATAAACATCTTAGAGGATAAAAAATTGCCAGACGCTTCTTATGATTTTGAGCTTAGCAAAGATAATGAAGGATTGTTAACTTCATCGGATGTTCAGTATGTGGCTAAAGGCTATAACTTCATTAAGCAAGGTTATTCTTATTCAGGTAAGATGCTAGTACTTAAAACTATAGCAAGTCTCGATTATTTATGGAATAGAGTGCGTGTGCAAGGCGGAGCCTATGGTGGGTTTGCAAATATAGCTAGAAGTGGTAACATAGTTTTCGTATCTTATCGTGATCCTAATGTTCAGGAGACTTTGAAAGCTTATGATGGAATATGTGATTATATAGGAAGTTTTGAAGCATCTGAAAGGGAAATGACCAAATATATTATAGGAACAATTAGTGAGCTTGATTCACCATTAACTCCATCTATGAAGGGTGAGCGGGCTACAGCATATTATATAAGAGGTATTTCAGAGGCGCAAAGACAAAAGGAAAGGCAAGAAGTATTAAGCACAAAGCCTGAGGACATTAAGTCTTTCAATACTTTATTAAGTGACATTATAAAAGAAAATTACTTTTGTATATTAGGAAATGAAACTAAACTTAAAGATAATAAAGATATATTTACAAGCATTGTAAATGTATTTAAATAAGGTGCCTTATGGCACCTTTTTTTCTAAGGGGGGAAATACATGACTACTAAAGCACTTTTCACATACAACTACGGAGGAGAAAAAAGGAAAGATATAGAATGTTTTGGATATGATATAAAGGTTATCCCAGAGAAAAACTTATTTTATAGTGAAGAACTCGCAGATATAGAGGTTTTAGTTTGTTATGATCCTTTCAAAACGTTACAGATAGAAAAAATGAAAAATCTAAAATGGATTCAATTATCTAGCATAGGCATTGACCAACTGCCAGTAGAGTATGTTAAAAACAATTCTATTATAATTACCAATAATAATGGTGGCTATAGTATACCTATGGGGGAGTGGATTGTATTAAAAACTCTAGAGCTGTTAAAAAACAGTAAGGGGTTATACGAAAACCAAACTAAAAGAAAGTGGAAATTAGATACTAGAATTCAAGAGTTATATGGTAAAACTATAGTTTTTATAGGAACAGGTACCATTGCATCAGAAGCAGCTAAAAGATTTCAAGGTTTTGGGGTGACTATATTAGGTGTAAATACAAATGGTCGCGATACTCAATATTTTAATAGATGTTATGCTATGAGTAAATTAGGTGAAGTGCTTAAGTTATGTGATATAGTTGTGGTTACGTTGCCATATACCAAAGCTACCCATCATTTAATTAATGAAGATAAATTCAGTGCAATGAAGGATGGGACTTATTTTATAAATGTAGCTAGAGGCAGCATTGTTGATGAGCACTGCCTAATTAATAATTTAATAAATGGGAAATTAGCAGGGGCTGCATTAGATGTATATGAAGAAGAACCACTAAAGGAACATAACCAATTATGGGATTTGAATAATGTTATATTAACTTCTCACAATTCATGGATATCAGAGATGAGAAATGAAAGAAGATTTAAGACTATATATGAAAACATGAGAAGGTATAAAACTTGTGAAGAATTAGTAAATGTAGTAGATTTAAAAAAAGGGTATTAAATGTTGCGTGACATTATAATTTGACGCGTGAGAATTATATAGAGGAGGTAATTATTATGAAAGCAGAAATATTAGCAGTAGGAACGGAAATACTACTTGGGGATATAGTAAATACGAATGCACAATATATCGCTAAGAGACTTGCAGATTTAGGCATATCAGTTTACCACCAGTCAGTAGTTGGAGACAATCCGGAAAGGCTTTTAGAGGCATATAGATTAGCGTTTAGTAGAGTTGATTTAGTTATAACTAGTGGGGGACTTGGACCTACAAAGGATGATTTAACTAAGGAAGTAGCTTTTGAGTATTTTGGGAAACAGAGCGTGGTTCATGAACCTTCTTTAAAAATCATTGAAAAATATTTTAAAGATATGAATAGAACAATGGGTGAAAGTAATAAAAAGCAGGCATATTTTCCAGTAGATGCAGTAATACTTCCTAACAATAATGGCACAGCACCAGGATGTATAATAGAAGAAAATGAAAAGATAATTGCGCTTTTACCTGGACCACCTTGGGAGATGAAACCTATGTTTGAGGAGGCTGTAGTACCTTATCTTCAAAAATTTCAGCAAGGCGTATTAGTTTCAAAGGTGCTCAGAGTAATTGGAGTGGGGGAGAGTGCAGCGGCAGAAATGATAGAGGATATATTGGATAATCAAACCAATCCAACTGTGGCGCCTTATGCTAAAGCAGGAGAAATGACCTTTAGAATTACAGCAAAGGCTAATACAGAAGGCGAAGGCATAAGACTTATGGAGCCTATGGAAGCAGAAATACGTAGCAGACTAGGCAGTAATATTTATGGGGAAGGAAATATTACCTTAGAAAATGTACTTGGAGAAATGCTGGTGAATAAAAAGTTAACTATAGCCACAGCTGAATCCTGCACAGGTGGAATGGTAGCAGCAGCGCTTATAAATTATCCTGGGATATCTTCTGTGTTTAGGGAGGGAGCAGTAACTTATAGCAATGATGCTAAAATTAATAGATTAGGGGTTGAGAGAGAAACTTTAGATAAGTATGGTGCAGTAAGTAGTGAAGTAGCAGCAGAAATGGCACAGGGCATAGCGAGAACTGCAGGCACTAGTATTGGGATTTCAACCACTGGAACTGCAGGCCCAGATGGTGGAAGCACGGAGAAACCAGTGGGACTTGTATATATAGGATTATATATGAATGGTGAAGTTAAAACTAAAATGCTTAAATTAGCCGGTGATAGGCAGAAAATACGAGAAAGAGCAACTATGCAGTTGCTAGATTGGGTTAGGAGAGAACTATTATAGCCTACAATTGTAGATTATAGGATGCGTATGGTATATATAGTTTTTTACTTATAATGATAAAAATATCTAGTATTATATAATGCAGATAGCTAAGGGTCATTCAAGATAAAAAAGAGAAAAAGTATAACTTTAAAGACACATATCAAAATTGATATGTGTCTTTAAAGTTAT
>DHIM01000167.1:578-4560 GCA_002403785.1 Clostridium sp. UBA4746 | reverse complement strand
TTTAATAATTTATAGAATAAAATTATTATAGTAAAATTATTAAAATAAAAAACCTAGATATACATCCAGGTTTTTTACGTCATAGTAAAATTATTTATTTACTATATCTTTAAATTCTTTACCAGCTTTAAATACTGGAACTGTTGAAGCTGCTATTTGTATTTCTTCCTTTGTTCTTGGGTTTCTTCCCATTCTAGCTGCTCTTGCTCTTGTTTCAAAAGTTCCGAATCCAACCAATTGAACTTTTTCACCTTTTTCTAATGTTTCTTCAATACTTTCTATAATTCCTTTTAGCGCTGCTTCCGCATCTTTTTTTGTTAAGTTAGATTTTTCTGCAATACTTGTTATTAATTCTGATTTATTCATTTTGTTACCTCCTCGTAATGATTACACTATTAAATAGCATATTCTTCACTAATTTTGAATTTCCTTCTTTTAGGGCCTAGTTTTTATTTTACAAATAAATTTATCATCTTTTAGATTCGTTCCATAATTCGTCCATCTCTGCAAGTAACATTCCCTTTAAATCTAAACCCTTGTTCCTTGCATTTTCTTCTATGTACTGAAAGCGATCGATAAATTTATCTATAGTATAATTTACTGCAAATTCAGGGTCTATGTCAAGTAGTCTAGCAACATTTACAGTAGAAAACACTAAATCTCCCACTTCTTCTACTATTTTTACCCTATTATCCCCTTTATATACATCTCTTACTTCTCGCAATTCTTCTAAAACTTTTTCCATTGCAGGTTCAACACAATCCCAATCAAAACCTACTTTTGCTGCTTTTTGCTGAACTTTTTCTGCTCTCATTAACCCTGGCAAATTTTTAGGAACATGTTTTAGTGTGTCTGTATAGTTACTAAACCCTTTTTCTTTTATTTTAATATTCTCCCAACTTTCTAAAACCTGCTTAGAATTTTTACTTTCTACGACTTCAAAAATATGAGGATGCCTATTTATCATCTTATTTGTAACACCTTTAATAACATCATTTATGTTAAAATACCCCTCTTCTTTTCCTATTTGTGAATGAAATACTACCTGAAGTAATACATCCCCTAACTCCTCAATAAGATTATCTTCATCCTTTGTGTCTATTGCTTCTAATACCTCATAACACTCTTCAATAAGATATTTTTTTAAAGATTCGTGGTTCTGCTGTTTGTCCCATGCACATCCATCTTCATCTCTTAATGTATTTATAACACCAACTAAATCATAAAAATCTTTTGTAGCTTCAAGATCTTTTGATATATATATCGAAGTTAAGTAATCTATATCTTTTTGCCTATCTAATTCATATAATTTGATTTCTCTAATGCTTTCTAACCCTTTTACACCTGCCGCTCTAACAAAGTAAATCTTCATATCGTCTTTATAATACTCAAGTAAAGCAAGTTTTACGTCTGTTGCTATAGAGATATTATAAACTTGAGTTATTAAAAGACCTACTCTTTTATCTAAAATTTGATTTTTTATATCAAAAGCATCTATAATTTTTAATCCTTCTATAGGATCTAATTTTAAGCTCTGTATTACCGCATCTATAAAACTTACTGCAGGCATAATTTCTATATTAATATTGTTTTTATCACAAAGTTTTATTAAAAGTTTAACAGATGTTTCTGCCACAAGAGGATGACCTGGAACTCCATAAATAATATCTCCATATACTCCATGTTTTCCAATAAGATCTTCTGCAATAGATCTATATACATCATCAAAATTGTTATATTCTTCATACTTATTATCATAAGTTTCAAATTTAATACCCATTGATTTCAAATAATCTACCGTAGGATGTTTTTCTGTTCTTAAGTAAACTTTTTTATCACCTTTAAGAATTTCAAGTGTTCCTATAGTTAGTGATTCTACTGATCCTGGACCAAGTCCCACTACTTTAATCATTAGCTTCTACTCCTTTATCTTTCTATTTTTGCCTCAAAAATTTCTTTTTAATTTCTTGATATTCAAATATTCTAAGAAGAAAAACAAATATTAAATATACAACAACACCTATCAATATAGATATTATACAAGACAATCCTTTACTCATTGTATAATTATAGACAATAGCATTGCTAAATACAACTGCAACTATCATTATAACTGCAGCAATAAACGGTTTTACAAATGTATCAACACGGTTAAATTTTATATTTAAACTTTTCTTTAAATCGTGCATATTTAATAAACAACTTGTAACATATCCTAAAATGGTTCCTATAACTGCGCCATATATATTTACAAATGAAAGTGAAACTAATACATATGTTATAATAACCTTTATCGTGCACCCTATTGCTAAATTATATACGGGTTTCATATAATTACCAATACTTTGGAGTATTGCCGTGCTGGTTTGTGTTAATATAACAAAAGGTATACATATTGATATATATTTAAGAATATCATATCCTGCTGCGTCTTTCATAAAAACTAAATTCATTATAGGGTAGGCCATAAAAAACATACCTAAAGCTGATGGCAACGCTATAACATTAGACAACTTCACAGCCATGTCTACCCTTTTAATGAGTTCCATTCGTCTTCCTAAAGAAAATGCTTCTGCAATTATAGGCACTAGAGATGCGCATAGTGCCACAGAAAGTGCTAAAGGTACATTCATCAGGGTGAACACCTTTCCAGTCAATTGGCCATACATTACGGCAGATTGTAATTGAGAGAATCCTGCTTTTAGAAGCTGCTGTGGCACTAAAATGGAATCTATTAATGACATAATAGTCCCTACCGCAGCGCCCATAGATATAGGCAATGCAGCTTTACCTAAATCTCCTAAAATATATTTATGCCTTGATTTTTTTCTTACTGGTTGCTCTTTTTTCACCTTAAAATAAGTTGAAACTAAATATATACTTCCCATAATAGCACCAACCAACGTTCCAAGAGCTGCTCCTCCAGCCGCATATTCAATGCCCTTTGGGAATAACAAATATGCGAACAAAACTCCAGCCACAACTCTGCCAACCTGTTCCACCACTTGTGATATAGCAGTTGGTCTAACATTCTGAAGCCCTTGGAAAAAGCCCCTAAATGTACACATAATAGAAACAAAGATCGGTGCTACAGCAATAGCCAAAAAAGAGTAATATGCTTTAGGATTCCACTTTAATATAGTTATAATAGGCCTTGCAAACATTAACATAAATGTAGTAAATGCCGCACCTAATATAATCATAAAGAAAAGTGTTTGTCTTAAGACCTGATGAACTCCCTCCCGATCATTCCTAGCGTTCATTTCCGCAATAAGTTTCGACATAGCTATAGGCACTCCTGAAGCTACTGCTACAAAAAACATGTAGAGTGGATAAGACATCTGGTAGTATCCCATCCCCTCATCCTTTATAAGTGCTTGTATTGGTATTCTAAAAAATAATCCCAAGAATCTCGCAAACAATCCTGCCACTCCGAGTATAATAGTTCCTTTTATTAACGAATGTTTCTTCATAATAACCTCCTTGTATTCCTTCGGTATATGTAATAATTACAGTCTCTGATTATAATTATTTAATTTAAGAGGTTATTATTACTAATACTTCAAAAAAATAAAAGTATATATTACTGAAAAAGTGTTTCACTTCCCTCAGTAATATATACTTTTTAGGTTTTTACAACTATTGTTCCATCTGTTTTCCTAGAAAAGAGGCTGCAGTTTCAGCTAATTTTAATTCTAAATTTCCGAATTTAATTTCCGCTTCTGTTGATATTATTAGTACTGCACCAATTGCATCTCCTTCTGTAATTATAGGAGCAATCACTTGTGCATTGTATTTATTTTCCACTTCATCATCATACAAAGCTATAACTTTTTCTGATCCTTCACCTAATACAATAGCTTTTCTATTTTCCATTACTTTTTCTAATTCAATACTAACTTTTTTGTCAACATACTCTTTTTTAGGACAACCACTTACAGAAATTATGTTATCTTTATCGCATATAATTATTATATTACCA
>DHIM01000167.1:0-458 GCA_002403785.1 Clostridium sp. UBA4746 | reverse complement strand
AATTATTATATTACCAATAGTTTGTTGTAATGATTCAGCATATTCTCTAGAAAATTCACTTAATTCACCTATCGGGGAATATTTTTTTAAAATAACTCCGCCTTCTCTATCAGTAAATATTTCTAATGGATCTCCTTCTCGTATTCTAAGGGTTCTTCTTATTTCTTTAGGTATAACAACTCTTCCTAAATCATCTATACGTCTTACTATTCCAGTTGCTTTCATTTAAATAATTCCTCCTTATATAAAATATATATAATATACTAGCTCTCTTATTATCTTTCTAAACTTGAAATTTTATGCACTTATGTATATGTTTAATTTTATTATGAAAAAAAAAGGCCTATATTACATTATTTTCAGTTTTATTACCCGAATATTCTCTTAATTAGCTTGTATATTTTTTTAGTATTCAAAAAAATAAAGAATACCTTCATATCAAAGGTATTCTTTATAAC
>DHIM01000247.1:828-6984 GCA_002403785.1 Clostridium sp. UBA4746 | reverse complement strand
CTACTGGTTACACTATTATATATAGGGTAATTAAAATTAACTTATAATAATAAAACTATTGAATTTTTTGTTGATTGTTATATAATTATATTGTTAAAGTAATAAAAATGATTTTAAACGTAAACGTTTACATTAAAGGGGGAGAAAAAACATGTCAGAAAACGTAAAAAGTACTAAGCACTTAACATTGGTATCATTAGTTTTAATGATTTTTACTTCAGTTTATGGATTTAACAACATCCCAAGATCATTCTATAAGATGGGTTACGCTGCTATTCCGTGGTATATATTGTCAGGAATAACATTCTTTATTCCTTTTGCTTTCATGATGGCTGAATTTGGTGCAGCTTTCAAAAACGAAAAGGGTGGAATTTACTCATGGATGGAAAAATCAGTAGGAGCTAAATTTGCTTTTATGGGAACGTTCATGTGGTATGCATCCTATGTAGTTTGGATGGTTAACGTTGCATCAGGAGTTTGGGTTCCAATATCAAATGCAGTATTTGGTAAAGATACAACACAGACTTGGGCTTTATTTGGAATAACGGGACTAACTGGACCTAAAACTCTAGGACTACTTGGAATCCTTTGGATAATATTAGTTACCTATGTATCAACTAAAGGATTAGAAAAAATTAAGAAGGTAACTTCATTAGGTGGTACTGCAGTTGCATTGTTAAACATAGTCTTATTTGTAGGAGCTATAGCAGTACTTATAGGAAATCATGGTCAACTAGCTCAACCGGTAGTTGGACTTAGCTCATTCACATCTTCACCAAACCCTGCTTACACTGGAAATATAATTTCAGCATTTGCATTCATAGTATTTGCTTTATTTGCTTATGGTGGTATAGAAGTTGTTGGAGGCCTAGTTGATGAAACAGAAAATGCAGAGAAAACATTCCCTAAGGGTGTTGTTATTTCAGCAGTTGTTATCTCAATTGGATACTCACTAGGAATATTCCTTACTGGTATATTTACTAACTGGGCAACTGTTATGAATGACAAGAGCGTTCACTTAGGCAATGCTGGTTATGTAGTAATGGGCAACCTAGGATACGCTCTTGGTCAAGCATTCGGTGCAAGCGAAACTACTTCATTAGCTATGGCCCACGGAATAGCTAGATTCGTTGGAATTTCAATGTTCTTAGCTTTAGCAGGTGCTTTCTTCACATTAATGTTTTCTCCATTAAAACAGTTAATTGAAGGTACTCCAGCTAAGTTATGGCCTGGAAAACTTGCAAAAATGAAAAACGGATTGCCTCAAAGGGCTATGTGGATTCAAGCTGCAATAGTTTGTGTTATGATTGCTCTTGTATCCTTTGGTGGAGAAAATATGTCAAAATTCTTCGATGTGTTAGTATCAATGACTAACGTAGCTATGACCCTTCCATACATGTTTATAGCGTTTGCATTCGCACCATTCAAAAAAAATAAAGATATTATTAAGCCTTTTGAAATATTCAAAACTGACAGAAGTGCTGTAATATGGACAGCAATAGTTATGTTCACTGTTGGATTTGCAAACTTCTTCTCAATACTACAACCAGCACTCGAAGGAGATTTAAAAACAACAATTTGGAGTATAGCTGGACCAATATTCTTTGCGGCGGTTGCCTGGATAATGTATTGGAGCTATGAAAAAAAATATGTAAATAACTAATGATAGAATGATTTCTGTGCATGGCAGAAGTCATTTTACTTTGTCAAATCAGCAAACTCACATTCTAAAATACTTTTTAATTTATTTGCATTAATTTCTATTTGGGATCCTATTTTTCCAGCACTTATAATTATCATCTCTATATCAAGGGCCTCTTTACTTATAAATGTTTTATACTGTTTCTTCATACCTATAGGAGAACACCCACCTCTAACATAACCGGTATACTTTTGAAGATCAGATAAATCTAACATTTCTATTCTTTTCTCATTAGTTACTTTAGCTGCTTTCTTGAAGTCTATTTCCTCTCTAACTGGAATTACAATAATATAAATATTTTTAGAAGCTCCATGTGTAACTAAAGTTTTATAAACATATCTATCATCTCTTCCTATCTTCTTTGCCACAGATAGTCCGTCTACCTTCTCATCATTAACGTCGTAAGTTATAACATTATATTTCACATTTGTTTTATCTAAAATTCGCATAGCATTTGTTTTTATCATTATTATCCCCCTTGTATTTAATTAATTAAAATAAAACGATAATTTATAAACTATCTTAATTATATCCTCTTTCTGTGCCTTATGCACACTCTAGTTAAACACCATACTAATCATTCTATAAATGCACTTAAATCTAATTTATCGACGAAAAAACCACTGAAATATAATTAGATAGATTTCAGCAGTTTTTTTATATGAATAAAATTGAGTATTAGCTCATTCTACTTAACATTACCTAGCAGTAATCCTAATATCCTTAAAAGTTTCTTCCTTCGATTAAATTTCCAATAAGAAGTATTCTAACTAAATCTCCAAGTCCGCCACCACCGTCGAAGCGACTTTCTTGTTCCCTCATACCATTATCGTTGCAATCGTCGTCGTCGTCGTTATCCTCATCCCTATCCTTATTATGTTCTTTGTACTTGTCACATATATCTTTACACATATGATCCATTTCATCTTTGCTAGGGCAATACATTCTTCCATGTTTCGCTACAATCATGTCATAATGATGTTTAACCATTGGATACATCCCGATATAAATCTCAGGATACATGCTTTTTAAATCTTCGTCATCTTCCGTGTACATAGGCATTTGATTTTCATACATAGGCATATCCATCATGAACATATTTGCCATGGGCATGTTCATCATTGGCATATTCATCATGGACATACACTGTCCAAAATTTTCACATTCTTTACAACGATAATCGTACATAAGTACCTCCAAAATAATATTTATACTTTATATTACTCTACTGCCCTTGTTTTGTTACTAGAACACATATTATCCTCTTAAGATATAACTGACTATAATACTCATGTTAAAAAGCCAACCTAGATAAATTTGATATTTATCTAGGTTGGCTACATTATTTTCGGAATATTAGGCTACTATATCTCTTTTGGTAAATCCTATATAAGAAATAGCATTAAAGATTATAAAATAAACTATCAATACAGTAATTGAGAATGTCATTGTCATTCCTTTAACTAATGGCTCCCCGCTAATATATTGATTTAAATCAGTATTTGCAAACAAAATATATTTTGACCAATCAAATCTAGATACTAGCACTGTTATTACATTCCCTACAGTTAGAAGAAAAACTCCAATACCTATAGCCATTGCACTATTACGGAAAACTGTAGAAATCATAAATGATAAAGTAACCATCATAAGCAAGTTTATAGACTCAAGTCCATAAAGCTGCACTATATGTGATATCATATTAATTTCAGTAATTACCCCCCCAGAATTTGTAAGGAATGATGTTCCTGCACCCTTGAAGCTAAACAATATTCCTCCGAGAATAAATGATACCACTAAAAGTACTATTAGCATTAGAATAATATGTTCTATAACGGCAATATATTTTGACAACAATATTTTCCAACGCTGTGAAGGTCTAATTAATAATAGTTTAATTGTTCCCCCTGAAAACTCATTTGCTACTATGCCACCACCCATTACAATTGCGAAAAGGGCAATTAAAGATATAAAGTTACTTGCTATTCCTTCTACAAATCCCCATAATGAGTTACTTTGTATAGGTTGCACGTCATGTTTAAGACGATATTCATTAGTTTGTAACTGCTTAACACCTGCATCCTTTTGTATTTTTGGTGTTTCTGGCTTAGCTATCGTTTGTTTAATAAATTGATTTTCAGTGTTTATATCTGCTTTCCAATCACTTGCAGGTGCTTGCGGAACTGCAAATCTAGTTACTAGTCCTGCAACTACTATAAGAATAACCATTATTCCCATCATAACCCATGTACTGGTATGATGAGCAAGTTTCATGTTTTCATTACGAACTAAATTTATTATCTTACGCAATTTCGTTACCCCCTGTCATTTCTAAGAATTTATTCTCTAAACTTTGTTGTACTTTGCTAACGCCATAAATTTTAATGCCCTGTCCTACAAGTTTTTCAACTAACTCAGGAATATTTTCTATATTCTCTTTAATTTTAATTTCCTTATCATTTATTTGTGGTTTATAGTTAATATTAAGACTTTCTAAATATGTTTTTGCTTTTTCAATTGGTGTAACAATTAAAGATATAACTGAATCGTCTACATCATCAAGCATTTCTCTCATATCTTGAATTCCAACTAATTTCCCATTTTGTATTATTCCTACCCGATCACACATAAGCTCCATTTCTGAAAGCAAGTGACTAGATACCATAATCGCAACATTTTCCTCTTTTGCAAGAGTTCTCAAATGAGTACGTAGTTCATGAATTCCAGCTGGGTCTAGTCCATTAGTAGGCTCATCAAGTACTAATAGCTTTGGAGAATTAATTAGGGCTTGTGCAACCCCTAACCTTTGGCGCATACCTAGAGAATATGTCTTTATTTTATCATGTATCCTTTTATCAAGACCAACTATTTTAATAACCTCATCAATACGTTCCCTCTTTACATCTGGGTACATCCTCCAAAAATGAACAAGGTTTTGATATCCTGTTAAATACTTATATAAATCTGGATTTTCAATAATTCCACCCACTCTAGCAATGGCTTTTTCAAAATCCTTCTCAACGTTAGATCCTTCAATGTATATTTCACCTTTAGTAATAGACATCAGTCCTAAAATCATTTTAATAGTAGTAGTTTTCCCTGCACCATTAGGTCCAAGAAATCCAAATACCTCACCGGAATGCACATCAAAAGTAAGATCATCTATTATAACTTTTTTACCAATTTTCTTTGTAACATTCTTAATTTGTACTATATTTTTCACTTCCATATTAACCCTCCTTATAATAAATTTATTTGAGATTTTTTCTCCGACTTACTGAAACTACGCTGAGTTCGTAAACACGACGTAGCCATGCAAACTGGTCATTACCATATGGTATTATAACACTCGTTACTCAAGATTTCAAACTAGTAGCAGTAGTTTCACCTTCTCTATGTTTAACAAGTGCTGCCATCTGAGTAAACAACCATGAAGAGGTTCGCTCTTAAGTATAATTTTCCGGTCCAATATACGGTTGTAAAGTATGCCTCACTTCTCAGGTTGGCCTGGAACACCGGGTTATAATGTGACTGACCATAAGACTCTAGCAGTAACTGGTGTTTCAATAAATACAGATGCAACTATCGCTGCAGAAATTAATGCTTGGAAGACAAAACGCGAGCGTGGAGATAACTATGGTATGAATTACGCTAATGATTGGCATAAACAAGCTGATTTCTACCAGAAATTCTTTAAAGGAAAGACTTTATCTGAAATTGAACAATGGTATACTAAGTATTGTTCTGACATTAATGGGCGTCCTTTAACTGATAAATCAACTAAACCTGAGGATAAGGCAAAACTTGCAAAACTTACTGCACAAGATAAAAAAAGTCTTGTTGATGTAACAAGCGGAGCAACCATGAGTCTTAAAGACGCACATGGTGACTTCATAGCTGCAATGAAAAAAGCTTATGAAAACAAGGTTGAGCTTACTATCCCAACTAAATAATAAATAGGCTTTTAGTTTTCATAAAATAAAAGTTAGGCCTATGTGTAACCACACATAGGCTTAACTTTTTGATTTCACATAATTTAATTAGATATATTAATTATAAAAATAGAGTCACTCCATTTTTTTACTATATGTTATTATTTTGCTGCTTTTATCTTTGCTGATGTACTTGTGCCTTTGACAGCCATTTCATCTATTGCATATTTTACTAATGCCTTGAAATTATCTGAAGAGGCAGTGGCTCCTGATACAACATCAATATTAGTAGTTTGTTTTGAAAGAAGCTGTTGCTCTAAATCTTTGTAAACCTTTTTCGGATAAACTTTAGCTTCCCTAATAATATCTTTCTAGTTACAACTATATTATATAATTTTGTTAACATTTAATCAACCATATAGTTCCATTTATTTAAATTATTTTTTTCGATCATTATCCATAAGTTTTGATTTTTCTAATTTTTCATCTGCAACTAATGTAAAATGAGGTATATTTACCGTA
>DHIM01000247.1:0-684 GCA_002403785.1 Clostridium sp. UBA4746 | reverse complement strand
AAATGAGGTATATTTACCGTAAACCAATTATAGATACTAATTATCTCTGAAAATGCTTTATCAGAAACATTTTCTTCCAATAGTTGTCTCCAAGTATTTAATTGAACTACCCAATAATTCGGGCTAAAACCCCTCCTCATATTTGTACGAAATTCCCATAAAGTTGTATCCACCAGGGTCTCTGAATTAGGTGATTGTAATATGGATGCAATAAATCGTAAATGATTAGAATGATTATCTTTCATCATTCTAATGTTTTTTTCTCCACCTATAAGTTCAAAAATATCTTTCCTTCCAAGCATAATCTCATTAATATTCGCGGATAACAAATCCGTTTTGTCTATATATTCTTTTATAGAATCTTTACTAACTCTTCCTATTTTGTCTGCACTTTTTACAAGTATACTTCTTCCCATTCTAAACACATCCTTTTAAGTAATTCTATACTGCTTCAAGCTCTGCAAAATAACAAACTTTTTTATTTTTTTCCTAAACTCATTATTTCTGGTAATAGTTCGTTCCCTCATATCCTGTCATATCTGGTAGATTAACATCCAGTATAATTAAGTTAGCATTATTATTTATATACACTCATCTTAAAGCCTTTTCATACAAACAATATCATTTTGAACACTTTTATGTATATTTATATATACTTAACTTATTCTATATTATATATTAAAT
>DHIM01000155.1 GCA_002403785.1 Clostridium sp. UBA4746 | reverse complement strand
ATATTAATGACTTTATTTATAACGATAGCAGTCGTAAGTTTTTTCTTTAAAATGTGTATATATCATGCAGATTTAATTCTATTACAAATACTATCTATTTGGGCTGCAATATCAATGTGTGCTGACGACAACAATTATATGAGTGTTTGGTGGAGAGAAGTATTAAGTCAAATATCAACAATACTTGTACAAACCTTGTTAATGTCAGGAGTTACAACAATTTTAGCAGGTAGTTTTGAATGGTATAATTTAATGCTACTGATCGGATTTTGCTGTCTATTAATAAATGGTCCAAGTGTTTTACGGTCTATGTGGTATACAACAGGAAGTGGAAAAACTGCTATGTCTGCCGGAAAACTAGCCACAAGAAAACTAATGATGAAAGGTGGACTTTAAATAAATACTTTAAATTTAAGAATTTTGATTATTTCATGAACCACATGAAAAATAATTGGTGTATATAGTTTAAATAAATTATATACACCAATTATTTAATTATGATATAAACGCATTTACAATTAATACACCAGCTAGCCCTATGAATGAAACAATCGTAACCATTACTGTCCACGTTTTAAATGTTTTACCTATTGAAAGATTAAAATACTCTTTAAATATCCAGAAGCCTGCATCGTTAACATGTGAGAATATTAAGCTTCCTGCTCCTGTTGCAATAACCATAAGCTCTGGACTTACACCAGTAATTCCTATAAGTGGTCCTGCAATACCTGCTGCTGTCATACCTGCTACAGTAGCAGAACCAAGAGCTACTCTCAAAACAGCTGCTATGAGCCAAGCTAGTAATAATGGTGAAAGGTTAGTTCCCTGCATCATATGGGCAATATATTTATCTACCCCACTGTCTATAATTACCTGTTTAAAGGCACCGCCTCCACCAATAATTAATAATATCATTCCTATTGAAGCAATTGAAGCCGTAATAGAATTCATAACTTCCTGAATTTTCTTACCCCTATTGATTCCAAAAGTGAATATAGCAACTAGTACAGAAATCAAAAGCGCTATTGCAGGATCCCCAAAGAAATTAACATAAGGAAGTAGAGATGACTTTGGTGAAAAAATTTCAATAATTGCTTGAATTGACATCAAAATTACTGGAATAGTTGCTGTAAATATACTAATACCAAACCCAGGCATTTCTTCTTCTGTAAAGTGTTTTGGGTTAAAAAGAGCCTTTGGAATGTCAGAATTCAAGTAATCTTTTTTAAAAAATTTAGTAAAAACAGTTCCACCGAAGATAACAGCTGGTATTGCTATTGGTATACCATACAATAGTGTTTTTCCTAAACTTGCATTGTATATACCGGCAATTGCTGTTGGGCCAGGGTGAGGTGGTAGAAATCCATGAGCTGTTATCAATGCTGAAACTAATGGGATACCTACATAAAGAACGGGAAGCTCAGATTCTAAGGCTATAGTAAATACCAATGGTATTAATATAATAAAGCCTGTTTCATAAAAAAGTGCCATTCCTACTATAAAACCTGTTATAACAGCTGCTAATTGAACTCTATTCTTTCCAAACACTTTTATTAGTGTTGTAGCTATTCTTTGAGCTCCTCCACAGTCAGCCATAAGCTTCCCGAGCATTGCTCCGAAACCTAAGACTAGTGCCAGATTTCCTAAGGTCCCCCCTAAACCAGCTTTAACAGAGGCTATAGCTTTTACTGCAGGCATTCCTTCCATAATTGCCACTGTAATAGAAACCAAAACTAGTGAAATAAATCCGTTTACCTTAAAGATTACCATTAACACAAGTAATAATACTACACCTATACCAATTATTATTATTGGCATATTTTAACCCCCTAATTATTAATAATTATTTACTTACAGAAAAGTGCTTTTGTTGATATTGTTATCGTTTTCAGGAGTTGCATACTAAATTGAGCAAACCCAAGATTTCATGGATTAGTTAAAAAACGTTAATATACTTAAGTCAATAAATTGTAAGGTAGATGAAATGGCAAGTAAATTTTAACATAATAACTTGTCATTCCATATTATTTTTGGATTCGTAAAGATTATATAAAACTCATTTTCTTCTTAATATCATATACAAAATTATTTTACTTAAAAAGTTTCATGTACTTACAAACTATTTCTTTTACATAAGATATTTGCATCAAAGAAATTTGAGACAAGTGATATCTGTTTCCCTCATTCAATAATTCTTTCAATTTATCAACAGTATAGGATGATACCTCTGTATTAACATTTACTTTACAAATTCCATTTTGAATACAATTTCTTATTATATCTTCAGGTGTTCCTGAACCACCATGCAATGCAAGAGGGATGTCCAATTCTCTGAAAATTTTCTTTAAGATATCTACTCTTATGTTTGGAATTCCTTTATACATCCCATGTACTGTACCAATTGATACCGCCAGTACATTTACTCCGGTTTTTTGTACAAAATCTTTAGCCTGAAGAGGATTTGTATAAATTTCTTCATCAGTAGATTTTCCTTCATGGGAATTTACTCCTGATGCTAAAGAACCTAATTCAGCCTCTACAGATACATTACATGAATGAGCAACTTCAACTGCTTTTAATGTGTTTGCAACATTTTGTTCATACGGTAGTGAAGAACCATCATACATCACTGAAGTAAAACCAGCCTTTATAGCCTTGTACACATTTACTAAATTGCTACAGTGGTCCAGGTGTAGCACAACTGGAACTTCAATGTCTTTTGATAATGTTTTTACCAAGCTATATACTAATTCAAAATTCATATTTTCTAGATATTTTTCACCAAATGCAAGAATTACAGGAGTATTCTGATGCTTAGCAGAGTCCAATACACCTTTTATAGTTTCAAAACCATAAATATTAAATGAACCTACAGCATAATTTCCCAGCTTTGCATAATGGAGAATTTCATTCATATTAACTAGCATCTTATCCTCCTATGACCTTTTTAATTTCATTTTTTATTTATCTAAAATTTCAATCGCTTTCTTTAAAGTAGTCTTAGTTCCTACATTACCTGGGAATATAACATAGGATATCCCTGGAAATTTACTTTCATTTCCTGTAGTCCAAACAGGTATGCCTGGCTTGATCTGACCAATAACGGTTGCTCTTTGCACACTAAGACCCTTTGTTCCTATATCACTTGAGGTAATACCTCCTTTAGCTATAATATAATTAGGTCTTACTTTTAATCTTTGAACAATACTTGTTACAGCATCTGATATTTTAACAGAAAGTTTTAATTCTTCTTCCTTTTTATCTGGTCCCAAATCTATCCTTTTTCGACTAGTGTAAACAACTACACTTTTACCAGAACTTATAAGACTCTCGCAATTTTCTATAACTCTATCCACTTCAGCTTCAAACTTTTTAGGTTGTAAAACTAAATGGCAATCAAGCTCAATAAATTTTAGAAAACTACACTTTTTTAATTCTTCGAGCTGCTCAGTAGTCTTTTTAACGTGAGAACCAATTATGATTAATCCTCCATTGTTAGATTCCTCTTTAATGAGTTCAGCTCTAGTAAGCAAGCCCTTATCACTTACACCTCCAATTACTTTAGTGAATGCAGCTGCAGTTCTGTACATAAAATTCTTTCCTGCTTTTAATGCTTTAATTAATGCAATAGAGAATATTTTTACATCAACATAATCTACAGCATTTACAATTACTTTATTAAAGTTATTAACTCCAAGTAATTGTTTTGTAATAGTTTCAATGTTCAGATTCCTAATACTTTTAAGTGATATATATGTGACATTTTCAGCCTTAAACCCACCATTTGTTTTTTCCTCAACATATTCACCTAAATGAGATTTTGTATAACCAAAAGTTCTATCCTTTGCAAATTCAGTCTCACCAGCTGGTATCAATTCTTCTCCATATTGAACATAGTGGATATTGTCAATTGTGAACCGACCACCTTCCTTAAAGAAAGGTAATAATACTTCTCCATCGAATTTCATATTTGAATTTGATTCGATTATTTCCCTTAATACATTTGTTTCAAGAGGATAATGTCCTCTAAGCGTTGAATCGGATCTACTGATAATAAGGAATTCCCGATTATACTTTTTAGCAACTATAATAACATTCAAAGCTATTTCTTTATGTGCTTTTTCTGTTTCACTTGCTGTAAACCCTCTAGAGTTTGTTAGTAAGAAAAACATGGGATTTTCTTCATTAAAACCTTTTTCTATACTATCTACTGACCAATCAGTGTAAACTGAAATATCATGAACAGTTTGTACACCGGTAGGGTCATCATCAAGCACTATTATTTTTTTATTAAGTTCAAGTAATTCTTTTTTATATAATTTGTTTACAACATTTATATCTACTTCTGGTATTTTATCGAAAGCCTCTTTTATTAATATTTTTTTTATAGTCATGAAATTACCCCTTTTTTACTTCGACTTTGGCAAGTTTTTCATAATATTGTACGATACCACCATGATCATTATTAGCTTTTCCATCTGCCTTAAGTGCGTGGAATATTTCCAAAAGCTGACTGGATAGAGGTAGTGGAACATCAAGTGCATGAGCAGTCTCCATAACATTTGTTATATCCTTAAGATTGATAGCTATTTTACCTCCAGCTACAAAATTTCTTTCGAGAATCAAAGGAACCTTTGCATCAAGTACAGCACTTCCTGCAAGGCCTCCTCTTATTGCTTGGTACATTTTTTCAATATCGATTCCAGCTTTCGAAGCTAAAACGAGTGCTTCTGACATTGCTGCAATATTTAAATTTACAATAATTTGATTTGCTAACTTTGCAGTTACACCACAACCATTTTCTCCAACTAAGATTACAGAGGTTCCCATATTATAAAGCACATCTTTAACCTGTTTAAACACCTCGGGTTTACCTCCTACCATAATTGATAAATTACCATTTATAGCTCCAGGTTCCCCTCCACTAACGGGTGCATCTAACATTTCTAATCCCATTTTAGTTATTTTTCTGGCGATTTCCTTAGAAACTACTGGTGTAATGGAACTCATATCTATTACAATAGTTCCCTTTTTTGCACTTTGAATAATTCCATTTTCACCTAAAACTACTTCTTTTACATGTTGAGAATTTGGAAGCATTGTAAAAATGATATCACTATTTGCTGCTACTTCTTTAGGTGATTCAGCTGAAGTAGCACCTGAATTAACTATTATTTTCACCGTTTCTTTATTAATATCATATACAGTTAAATTATGACCTGCCTTGATGAGATTTAATGACATAGGTTTGCCCATTATACCTAGTCCTATAAAACCAATATTTTTTTTCATGTTAACCCCTCCATTTTTTTATTAGAAATTATTTT
>DHIM01000004.1:3236-3700 GCA_002403785.1 Clostridium sp. UBA4746 | reverse complement strand
TTATAAGAAATCATTCCTGTCTATCCCCTTATTTAAATTTATATTACGAACCTAATTACTATTGTGACGCAGTTAAAGAAGCATTGCGATATAACTGTAAATGTAGGTTATGCCCAAAACCTGTCACTTGAATCATTAATAATTTTAATGAGAATTATTCAACCTTTCTGTTTTTATAATAATATTCTTTATCATGTTCATTTATATTCCTTAATACACGACATGGATTTCCTACAGCGATTACATTTTCAGGAATATCATGAGTAACAACACTTCCAGCACCTATAACTGAATTATCCCCTATAGTGATACCTGGTAAAATCACTACATTGGAACCTATCCATACATCGTTACCAATTCTTACGGGAATTGAAAACTGAGTACCTGGTCTGCGAAGATTTGAGTCAACAGGATGTCCTGTTGGTGTTATTGTTACATTAGGTGCTATCATTACATGCTCACCT
>DHIM01000004.1:0-3037 GCA_002403785.1 Clostridium sp. UBA4746 | reverse complement strand
CCTATCATTACATGCTCACCTATATAAACATCAATATCATCTACAATTACAAGATTAAAATTAGCATAAAAATGGTCACCAATATGCACATTTGTACCATATGCCATGTGTACTGGTGGTTCAATCCAAATATTCTCACCCATATCGCCCAATAATTTTTTCAGCAAGTCTTTCATTTTTGTTTCTTCACTTGGACGTGTATGGTTATAATCATATAATAATTCTTTACATCTTTTACGTTCCTCTTCAAGACCCTCTCCTGCATCTATATACAACATACCATTTTTCATTTTCTCTCTAATTGTCATAATAACCTCCATATCTTATAATATTTATTTAAATTAATTATTTCATATTTTATAAATAATCTTTGCTTCGCTATTTTCTACCTTTGTGACGTAGTATGAGAATGTTCCGCCATAAGTAGAAAAATATTTTATAGTTACACTTTTCTATTTTCTTGATATAGTAAGGAAATGAGGACTCATAGCCATAATATTTTCATCTTCTTCAACCATTCTTGCCATATCTAATATTGTTTTCTTGCTATCTACACTCTCCCAAAGTCTATCTAATGTAGGAACTATCCAAGTTGGTCCCTCAACTGCAAAGTTTTTCTCTACAATAAAACCAGCATTTCTAATTTCATTTTCAAACTCTTTTGGTAAATGAAAATAAGACCTTGCAATAAAATTAGGATATTTATTAGGTCTAATATGCTGGCCTTGCTTTATCTCTCCCCTAATCATATTTACGAATTCCACTTCATCCAATACTGTATTTTTTGACCCATATACCGAAAGTCCCCATAACATTGAACCGTACCGCGTTATTCCTGCACACACAAGTAGTCCACCTTTTTTCAACACTCTTTTTGCCTCATTAAGCGCTTTTAATCTATCTTCTATATTAGTCAAATGATACATAGGACCCATTAACAATACTATATCAGCACTTCCATCCGGTTTGTTTATATTACGGGCATCTCCTACTTCAATACTATGTATTGGCGAACCTGGTGAAGCATTAATCTTTTTTGCATATTTTACTGTATTTGGCGATAGCTCTATTAAATGTACCTCATGTCCTAATTTTGATAACCATTTAGAGTAGACTCCTATTCCACCACCTATATCATATATAGTTGATTTTTCTTTAGGTAGATATCTTAAAATGATTTCCTTTGTTCTCTCATATTCTATTTTACCAATACCTCTTTCGAGTCGACCTATCTCAGCACCAGAGTTATAAAACTCTAAAATTTCATTACTATTATCCTCTTTCATCATAAAATCTCCTCCATTTCTTTTATCGTAGATACTGAACTTTTAGTAAAAAAACTAAGATATTCTATAGCTTGTTCATTTTCTTCTCTTTCTGAAAGTACACAATCCTTTAGTATAGTAACTAAAATATCTCTATTATAAGCATCAACAGCTGTGAATCTAATACAAACATCTGTTGCATACCCCGCTATATAGATGTGTTCAATTCCATTTTCATATAAATGATTTTCAAGATTAGTATTGTAAAACCCGCTAAACCTACTTTTGTCAATAACAAGCTCACCCATTAGTGGCATTAATTCATCAACAAATTCACTTTCTAAGCAAGACTCTTGACACCACATTTTTTCGTAATGCATTCTAACTCTTGGCCAATTACTCTTATCTTTTTTATATACTGTTCTAACGTGTATAATGGTCATATCCTTATTTCTGGCGACATTCAATGCCTTTCCTATATTAGGTACAAGAACATTTTCAAACTCTAAATGCTTTAAACTTTTAAACAGATTTTGCATATCAATTATTAATAATGCCGATTTCATATCATGACCTCCAAATTCACTTATAATATTTAGAATATAATGCGTAATTTTAGAAATATTCTACATGTTTTTTAGAGTTGCGTCACAGATTACTATTAAATTATATAATTATTGTCAAAATTTACTTTTGCTCTATTTATATTTATACATAATAGTTGAGCCATCTTCTTTAAATATATGTGGATTTGTGCGATATTCATATCCTAACTTATGATAAAATTCATGAGAACTCCTTGATGAAGGTACTTCAATAAGGTTACTATTTAGACACCATTCATCTTGTTCTAAAAATCTTATAAGCTTCTTTCCTATCCCCATTTTATGATAATCTGGATTTATAAATATTGTTGTAAAGTAACTTTGATTTTTTTGACTGGTATCTCGACTTACAGCACCCATACCCATTATTTCTCTATTATATTGAACAGAGTAAAAGTGTTTGTTCAATATGCTGTCACTCAACTTCTCAGTATTAAATCCATTTTTAAAAAATGTTTCAATTTCCCAAGGTTTATAATCCTTACTATTTATCTCTATCACGCATCTACGTATAATATGCAACAATTCAATTTATCAACATCACTTAACGTTGCCTTTTCAAAAACTATTCTATTTATATCAAGCTCCATAATAAATCTCCCATATATGTTATGTATAAATAATATTTACCCTACAATAGATTACGAGTACGACATAAATTATTTATTTATTTTTAGCGTAATTGGATGTCGGTATTTTCGACTACAAATGATTTTGTGTTATTTGTAGTTAACCTTGTCTCTAGCATAAGCAGCTGCTCCAATCATCCCAGCACAATCGCCCAATTTAGCTTGTACAACTCTGCACGCATTACTGGATATCTTTAATGAGTGGCCACTAATTGTTTCACGTACAGTATTTAATAATCTATCCCCAGCTAAAGACATTCCTCCGCCCACAATAATAATCTCTGGGTTAAATAAATTAATAACATTTGCCAGACCAAAACCAAGTATCCGTCCAGTTTCATGCATTACTTCAATTGCCAAACTGTCGTGCAAATCATATGCCTTAGATATCATACTCGCTTGAATATTGCTATTATCAGTATTAACCCATTCTTCTATTATACTATTTCTCCCTTCTTTTAATTTTTCAATAAAGGTATTAACCATTCCAACTGCTGAAACATATCTTCCTAAACATCCAGAACTTCCACACTTGCAA
>DHIM01000005.1:822-5503 GCA_002403785.1 Clostridium sp. UBA4746 | reverse complement strand
ATCTAATATCTTGTCTACACATTGATCTAATGTTTGTTCCTTTGTATTTATCACTATTTCTGGATTTTCAGGTTTTTCGTAAGGTGAGGTTATACCTGTAAATTCTTTAATTACGCCGAGTCTTGCTTTTTTATACAAATTTTTAGGATCTCTTTTCTCACATTCCTCTAGTGGGCAGTCCACAAATATTTCAATGAAGTCATTCCCGAGGCTTGCTCTAACCATTTCACGATTTTCTTTGAGTGGGGATATAAAAGAAGCAATAGTGATTAGCCCTGCATCTACAAATAATTTTCCTATTTCACCGATTCGCCTAATATTTTCACTTCTCTCTTCCATAGAAAATCCAAGATCTGAATTTATGCCAAGGCGAATATTATCACCATCTAATAGATAAGTTGCCTTGCCACTCTCATTTAGTCTTATATCCAAACCATTTGCAACTGTAGACTTACCGGAACCTGATAACCCCGTAAACCATAACAACTTAGATCTTTGCTTTAGTAGACTTTCTCTATTTTCTCTATTTACTGATGCATCATGCCAGGTAAGATTTTCTATACTCATTCACTTTCGCCTCCATCAATTTTCTTAAAAACTAGACCCTATCAAGACCCCATTTATGTCTCATATTTTTCTCTAATCTTGAAAAAACAAGTTTATCGACTAATAAACCAAGAATTATTATAACTATCATAACCGCAACAACTTGACTAATATCTGCTAAATCTCTTCCTACCATTAACACTTGACCAAGTCCTTTTGTAGAAGAAAGCATTTCCCCTGCCATAAGAGCCCTCCATGCAAAGGACCAGCCTTGTTTTAATCCACTAACTATATCAGGCAGAGCTGCCGGCAGAATTACATGAGTATACACCTTTCGCCCCTTAGCCCCCATAGTTCTTGCCGCTCTTACATATAGTGGATTTACATTTTGAATTGCATATTTAACTGATATAGCCACAGCAAACGTTGAACCAATTGCTATTACAAAAATAATAGAAATCTCACTTAGTCCAAACCATAATATTGCAAAAGGTAACCAACATATACTTGGTAATGTCTGAAGGCCTAAAATTAATGGTCCTAAATTTTCATCTAAATACTTGAATTTTGCAATTACTAGTCCAAGAGTAACTCCTATTATTACTGAGATAAAATATCCCACTATAATTCTCTTTAAACTTGCAACAATAGCTATACCTATTGTGTTATCTTTTATTAGTGATATTAAAGTTCCGAAAACGTCAAAGGGTGATGGGAAAATGTACGGTTTCCAAATGTTTAAAACATCAACACCTAGTTTATAAATCCCCTCCCATATCAGTATTAGAAGAATATAGAACAGAATTTTCTTCAATATTCCAATCACCATCGTATTCTGCTTTAGCAACCTTCTCCACCTCCTCTTTCAGTGCTTTCATTATCTTAGATGTATAATACGAAATGTCACAACTCTCCATCTGTCTTGGCCTTGCAAGCTCAATGATAAACTCTTGCTTTATTCTACCTGGATTAGCCGCCATCACCACAACTCTATTTGCCAAATAAACTGCTTCTTCTGCATTATGAGTGATAAAAATGATGGTTTTTTTTGTATTTACCCAGATACGTTGTAATTCTTGTTGTAACATCATTTTTGTCTGACTATCAAGCGCCGCAAAAGGTTCATCCATTAAAAGTATTTCAGAATCAAGAGAGAGTGCACGAGCGAGTGCTACCCTCTGCTTCATTCCACCTGATAACTCGTAAACATATGAATCCTGAAATTTAGAGAGATGCACCATTTTCAAATAATGCAGTGCCTTCTTATATCTAACTTCCTTTGGCATACCTGCCATCTTCATACCAAATTCTACATTATCTATTACCTTAAGCCATGGAAATAATGCGGCTTCTTGAAACATTACTGTTCTATCTGGCCCTGGTCCAGTTATTTCATTACCATTAAGTATAACTACACCCTTTGTTGCCTTTTCAAGTCCTGCTAAAATATTTAACAGAGTAGATTTTCCACAACCTGAAGGTCCTAGTATGCAAACAAAGTCGCCTTTTTTTATCTCTAAATTAAAATTTTCAAGTGTGCTTGTCTTTTTATACTTTGAAACAAACTCTTTACTAACATCCTTAACTATAAGACTCAAATTTATCACCTCAATTATTTGATTTGGTCTTGTCCTTTTTCTTTTAAAACTTTATTTAAAATAGTAAGATTAAATAAATCCTTTGTATCTGGCTGTATTCTTAAGAAATCTTCATTAAGTGAAAATTTAACAAAATCAAGAACCGAGTCCTTTTCTGGATTATTTGTAATTGTTAATCTGTTAAAAGCGTCATTCAAAACATCCTTTTCTATTCCCTTTTTGGTTAATTTAATAATTTGTTTATTAACCATTTCCTTAGCCTTATTTGGATTTTTATTAATATAATTAGTAACATTTACATGAGCTTTTATAAAATTTTCAACAATTAATGGATGTTCCTTTAAAAATTCAGTTCTCACAACTACAACAGCTGTAGAATATTTACCTTTTCTAAATAAATCTTTATAATCTAAAATAATATTTGCTTTTGCCTCTTTAATAAGTCTAGAACCCCAAGGTTCTGGTACTAATGCTGCATCTATCTCCCCCTTTTGTAGTAATGTTAAAATATCCGCATTTGATGCTTGCCTAACTTCAACAGTTCCACCCTTTGTTTTATCTTTAAGTCCATTCTGGGACAATATGTTTCTAAGTGTTAAATCTTGAGTATTTCCAAACTGCGGCACTGCAATTTTCTTGCCACTTAAATCTTTTAGATTCTTAATAACCATTCCCTTTTTAGATACAAAAATTGCTCCTGCGTCCGCTGCACCTGTAATAATCTGAATATCACCTTTAGACTTTGCATATCCATTTATAGCTGGTCCAGGTCCTATATACGCTATATCAATAGCTTTTGCAAAAAGTGCTTCTACTTCTGCTGGTCCTGCATTAAATAATTTCCACTCTACTTTGTTTTTTTTACCGATTGCCTTTTGAAAACTGCCCAATTGCTTTCCTACAAGAGCTTGAGAATGGGTTATATTTGGAAAATATCCAACTCTAACATTAACATTCGCATCCACCACTTTTTTTGATGAGCATCCAGCTAATCCTCCAAGAATTAAAACACCTGCCAATATTACGATTGAAAATTTAAAACCTTTTGAATTTTTCAACTTAGACCTCCTACTTAAAATTAGTTTTTATTGAAATATTCAATAAACTACTCATATATGTAAACTGATATTTATTCTATATATCCTCAATTACTAGAGCCACAGCGCCAATTGAAATTGCATTTTCTTTAAAAAATCCACCTCTACTGAAAATAATTTTTTTTCTTCTATCAGGATGCAACTTTTTTAATACGATTTTAATACATTCATTATAAAATAGCTTTGAGTTGATTATTAAAGGTCCGCTTAGTATAACTAATCCTGGATTTAACAGATTAATATAATTAACTATCCCAGTCCCTAAAATTAATGCAGCATTTATTAATATTTCTTTAGATAAATTGTCATTACTTTCTGCTGCAATACAAATATCTTTATATTCTATATTTTCCCATTGCTTGTTTATTATAGTGCTTCTTCCCTTTTTAACTTCTGAGGAAAACTTTTTTATTATTGCATTAATAGATGAATAACTCTCTATACATCCTAAGTTTCCACATTTGCACTGCTCTCCATCAATATCAACTATCATATGTCCCAAAGCATCTTCCTCATCATTTATTGTCCTTATTAGATTACCCGATAAAACAGTTCCTGTTCTTATTCCAATTCCACAATTTAAATAAGCAATGTTTTCAACTCCTCTTCCAATACCATAAAAATATTCTCCAATTACAGCAGCATTTACACCATTTTCAATAATAATAGGACTTTTTAATTTTTTCTCTAGCATTTCCTTTATAGGAACATTAGACCACCCAGGTGCACTAAAATTAATAGGACTTATCATTATCCCGTTTTTTATATCTAACGGTCCAACTGTGCCTAATCCTATCCCAACCAAATTCAAATAACTTAAACTAAAATTTATACGTGCCTTATTAATAATTTCATCTATTCTTCTCACAGTTTCTTCTGGAGAACATGATGTATCCATATAAAACATTTCTTTAGACAGAATTTTCATTTTCAAATTTGTTATAATTACCTCAGTATATACTCTAGATAAATCTATACCTATAATATAAAATTCAGATAAATTCACATCATATAGAACCGGTTTTCTGCCACCTGTAGATTCACCTATAGATTTTCGAACTATAATTCTATTTTTTTCAAGCGGCTCCATTGTATAATTTAATGTAGTTAATTTAATATCTGTTAGCATTGAAATTTCACTTTTAGTAATAGGCCCATTCTTTTGAAGTGAATTGAAGATTTTCTTTTCTTCATTACTTAAATTCTTTAATATATTAATGTTGTCTTTCACAGCTATTCCTTCCAATATAATAATAATATTCTAATGATTACATTTCTTAAGTTTTTACTATTTTGTCAAAAGTATTTATTATATCATCCATCAAAATCATAATTTATCATTAAGTATCTCTAACCAAATTAAATATTAACTTAAATTATTTATTATATTATAGAAACTTTTACGTCTATTACTTATTGTAAAATCACAATATATAATTA
>DHIM01000005.1:0-595 GCA_002403785.1 Clostridium sp. UBA4746 | reverse complement strand
TATAATTATAATTTCTTAAGTTTTCACTATTTTGTCAGAAGTATTCAATGTGTAATCTTAAAATCCATAATTTAAAATACAAGTATATCAAATATATAATCCATTAACAGTTTTTACTTAAAGTATAATCATACCTTTCCTATAGGTTAGGTGTATATTATCATTAGTTTAATTAATTGTCAATACATCATTTAATATTTTAGCTATTATAAATTGAAAATCCTTAGTTCATTATTACAATTTATTTGCTATCAGATCCAAATAGTATTCTCCTTGAATTTCATATTTCCATAAAAAAACACTCCTTCAGTTTAATCTGATAAATCTTATACATATTTTTACCTCTATAAGCACAAACTACAATAAATATATAATAATCATATTTTGTGTTGGAATTATGAAGTTGAAAAATATAACATCATAATTCAATAATATTATTGCGATATTATAATGTAAGATAAAATATTTATACAATACATAGTTTTGATAACTATGTATTGTATCGTTTATAATTATGTGATATATTGTTACTATACATTAAATCAATTGAGATAATTAATTTAGTTTTATGGAGGTGTATTATGGAAGTAAAAGA
>DHIM01000363.1:19915-20252 GCA_002403785.1 Clostridium sp. UBA4746 | reverse complement strand
AAATCTCCTTTTACCTCATTAACTTGAGTAGTTAGTTTCTGTAGTACATCAAGTATTTTTGGCAAAGTCTCATTATTACTTTTTGATTTTTCAATTAAATTCACTATTTCATTAAGGCTATTTTTTAGCAAGGTTTTCGTCNNCCTACCAATTGTTCTGACGGTTTCTCTGTATTTTGTTTTAGTGCATCAATAGCTACCTCAACAAAATTTATTACCTTGGATCTTAATTTATTATTATCTAAAGATTTATTCAAATCTACAGAAGGTTTGTCTTCCACAGTAGGTTTTTCGTTAATTACTTTTAATAAGCTAAAATCTCCTTTTACCTCATTAAC
>DHIM01000363.1:3912-19869 GCA_002403785.1 Clostridium sp. UBA4746 | reverse complement strand
TCTACTCCCACCAATTGTTCTAGGCTAATTGAATTAAGTTTATTTTTACCATTATTAGTAGTGGTCACTTTTTCTACACTTTGAAGCATAAAGCTCAAAGATTGTAATACTTTCTGAATTTGCGCCACTTCTTCAGTAGATTTATCATTCCCTACCAATTGTTCTGACGGTTTCTCTGTATTTTGTTTAAGTGCATCAATAGCTACCTCAACAAAATTTATTACCTTGGATCTTAATTTATTATTGTCTAAAGATTTAATCAAATCTAAAGAGGGTTTATCTTCCACAGTGGGGTTTTCATTAACTACTTTCAATAAGCTAAAATCTCCCTTTACCTCATTAACTTGAGTAGCTAGTTTCTGTAATACATCAAGTATTTTTGGTGGAACAACATTATTGGTAGCCGTAGTGTCGTTTACACTTTCAATTATGGATTTCAAGGATTGTAGTAATTGCTCAATTCGAGTCATTTCCTCAGTAGATTTATCTGTGTCTACCAATTCTTTTAACGGTTTATCATTTGTTATCTCAGCATTATCTCTCTGGTTTCCACTTATTGTTTTGTCAGATTTTTTAATATTCGTTCCATTTGAATTCTGGTTTTCAGTGTAACTTCTGTGGGCATTTACACTTATAAAATTCTTTGAACTCAATTGATTGTTGTCTAAAATCTTTTTAAATTCTTCTTTTTCATTTGATTGTTTTGAAGTATAATTTTTCTTAATAGTTGGAGAATTAATTGTATTAACATTTACATTCATTTTTTTCACCTCCTTTACTTATAGTTATTTCTAATAAAAACAAAAAGTGCAAACTCGTCATTAGCTTTTTGTTCTATTAAATTTTGTTCTTTTAGAAATGCAATCTTCTGCTTTTCCTTTAAAATTTCAACAGTCTTTTTTTCAACTTGGCACTTTTTCAGTTCTTGTCTTCTTTGCTCTAATATCTTGGCTTTATCTTCAAGTACTATTGTATTCTTATCAATTGCATAATTTAGAGCATTCAAATAATTTTGTTTGATTTTCTGTTGAACTATTGATTCATATGCATCTATATTTTTATGATTCTTATATTTTTCTTTTAAGTTATTTAGCTCGTTTTCTACCAGATCTTTTTCCCTTTGCGCTTCTTTGAATTGGACTTTACTTTTATCTTCGTAATCTTTCCTAATATCAAGAAGCTTTTGTAATCTAAACCTGTATACATCGGCCAATACAAATACCCTCCCTAAGAACTTTTAATTAAACATATTTTTTAGCATATTTAAACTATCATTAAAGTCAGTTTTATCATTTATACCCTGTTTTAAATAAGATTCTATACTATCATTGTACTTAATTGCACTGTCAATTTTCACATTGCTTCCCTTTACGTAAGCACCTATATTTATTAAGTCTTCAGAATCTTTATAAGTTGCCATTAAATTCCTTGCTAAAGATGCAGCTTGTTTATGCTCTACCGTAGTAATTTCAGGCATTAATCTACTAACACTACTAAGGACATCAATAGCAGGATAATGATTTTTTGCAGCAAGTGATCTAGACAAAACAATATGCCCATCTAGTATTCCACGAACTGCATCTGCTATTGGTTCGTTAAAGTCATCACCATCTACAAGGACTGTATAAAAAGCTGTAATAGATCCCTTGTCTGACATTCCACTACGTTCCATTAATTTAGGTAACATTGCAAACACTGATGGTGTATATCCTTTACTGGCTGGTGGTTCACCAATGGCGAGTCCTATTTCCCTTTGAGCCATAGCAAATCTAGTTACTGAATCCATCATTAAAATTACTTTTTTTCCTTGATCTCTAAAGTATTCAGCAATAGCAGTCGCCGTGAATGCACCTTTTAATCTTACTAGAGCTGGTTTATCAGAAGTTGCACATACTATAATTGATTTTTTTAGTCCCTCTTCCCCTAAATCCTTTTCTAGAAAGTCACGTACCTCACGTCCTCTTTCTCCAATAAGCGCAATAACATTTACATCTGCTTTGGCTCCCCTTGCAAGCATTCCAAGTGTTGTACTCTTCCCTACTCCACTACCTGCAAATATGCCAACTCTTTGACCTTCTCCGCAAGTTAAAAAGCCATCTATTGCCCTTATTCCTGTAGGCAAAATTTCTGTTATTCTACGTCTCTTTAAAGGATCTGGTGGAGAAGCATTTAGTGAATAAGTTGTGTAACTTGTAATTTCACCGCCATTTAGTGGATTACCCAAACCATCTAGGACTTTTCCAAACAAATCATCAGAACATTTAACATTTAAGGGACTCCCAGTTGGTACTACCCTACACCCTGGTGATATACCTACTAGTTCCCCAAGGGGCATTAAAATTACATCTTTATCACGAAATCCAACAACTTCGCAGGGGATTTCCTCATTAAGCTTATTATAAATATTACACACTTCACCAACAAAAGCGGTTATTCCTTGAACTTCAATAGTAAGACCGATAACATTTTTTACCGCACCTTCAGAATAAGTGTAATTAATATCAGGGATTTTACTCATTAAATACTCAAAATTTAGAGCTATCATAATATTTTTGGCCCTTTCTAAATTTATATTTGCTCTTCCTTAAATATTTGCACTATTTTTTCTATACCGTAAGTTATGCTTACAATACTTTTACCTGTTTCTTTTTCAATAACAGCAGTTCCATCATCTAAAAAATTGTCTTCTATAACAAATATATCACCTTGAAACGCAAACTTACTTTTCCAAATTTCAATTTGACTCTTTATCATTTCAAAATGAGTATTATTACTTTTTATAATATATAATTTTATGTCTCTTTCAGCTTTTATAATATTAAAAATCATTTCATTTAAAGCATCTGCTTCTTTTACTTCTTTTTTTAATATACTCTCAGCTATACTTATAATTAATGCTTTTATATGCTTTTCCTTCTCTAATAAAAAATCATTATACTCTGCCTTTGCAGCTACTAATATAGAATCAGCCTTTAATCTCACCTGTTTTGCAGCATCCATTGCCCCGCTAAGAGCTTCGTTATAAGCAGTTTCATAACCTTCCTTACTACCTTGCTCTAGCCCCTCTTTAATTGCTTGTATTTTTGCCTCTTCCGCATCAATATAAGCTTTTGAAACAATCTCTTCACTTTTTCGAGTCGCTTGTTTTAACAAATTTCTTGCAATATTTTCATAGGTTTCCATATTAGAACTCTCAACACCATAATCCTCTTTCATGGTTACAACCATAGGAATTTCACTTAACTGTGTGTCAATTTTTTTATTCCCATGCTCTATAACTCTTGAATTTTTTATAACATTAAAGGACAACTGCATTCTCACCACCCCTTGAAATTACAATCTCACCTGCTTCATCTAATCGCCTTAAAATACCAACAATTTTTTGTTGAGATTTTTCAACATCCACAAGTCTAACTGGTCCTAAAAATTCCATGTCTTCTTTTAAAGATGCTGCCGCTCTCTTAGATTGATTTTTAAATATAATATTTTGCACTTCTTCAGAACATCCCTTTAATGCAAGTGATAAATCCTTAATATCTATTTCTCTCAAAAATCTTTGTATTGAAACATCATCCAATGTAATAATATCTTCAAATACAAACATAGAATTTTTGATCTTTTCTGCAAGTTCAACATCTTCTCTTTCGAGACCCTCTGTAATATTTTTTTCCGTAGTTCTATCCACTTGGTTTAAAATACCCACGAGGGAATCAATTCCACCAACTACTGTAGTATCCGTTCTAATAACAGAGGATAATTTTCCGTTTAAAACTTTTTCTATTTCTCTAATAACCATTGGAGAAATATTACTCATAGTTGCAATTCTAAAAGATACCTCACTTTGCAAATCAAGTGGCAAAGCAGCCATTATCTGAGCAGCTTTATCTGCCTGCATATAACACATAATAAGCGCAATTGTTTGTGGATGTTCATTAACAATAACATTTAAAAGTTGATTTGCATCTGCTTTCCTTAAAATGGAAAAGGGTCTATATCGTTGTGTTTCTTCAATAACCTTGTCAAGTATTCCCTTTGCCCTCTGTGCACCAAGTGCTTTTGATAACAAATTCTTTGCGTATTCCATTCCACCTTCTAAAAGAAAATCCTTTGCTTTGTTCATTTCCATAAATTCGTCTAAAATTGCTTGTTTTTGGTCAGCCTTAACTGAAGTTATATTAGCAATTTCATATATTATCTTTTGAATATCTCTTTCTGGTAATTTCTTCAATATAGCCGCTGAAGCATCCGGACCTAAGGTAATAAATAATATAGCTGACTTCTGAATCCCTGTAAGCTTTTCACTTTTAGCCACTATTTATCACCTCTCATCCTCTGTTAACCAAGACTTAATTATATCCGCCACTTGTTCTGGTTTTTCTGCGGCATACTTCTTAACTTCATTTTCTATATGAACTTTTTTAGTTTTAGTTTCAAATTCAATAGGTGGAAATTGTTCCGGCTTCTTTGGAACAATGTTATCTTCAATCATCTTATCAAATCCTTCTGGTATTGTTTCTGTCTTCTTACTAGTCCTACGAATTACAACGAATAGTAAAATAAATGCTATTATTGCTAATGCTCCATATGCAATGCGAGTATACAGTACTTTAGCTGCAGCTGCTTTATCTGCATTTGCTATATCAAGAAGTGCTTGTTGAGCTGCTTTTTTAGCATCAGTATTAAAATACAAGCCTTCTACACTTATTGTGTCTCCTCTAGCTCCAGAGTATCCCGTAGCCTGCGCAACTAAATTATTTACGGAAGTTTTAGTTGCTTGATCCAAATTACCATCTAGTACAACTGAAGTAGTTAGTTTTTTAATTGCTCCCGGTGCCTTGGTTATAACATCATCTGTTTTTGAAATGTCATAATTTTTTGTACTTTCTTTGTTCACAATAGTCCCATCTTTAGTATTTGTAGGTGAAGTATTTTGCATAGCTGCATCTACAGGACTTTTGGATAACCCAGTGCTAGTGCCTCCGTTCCATGTCTCAATATCGTGTGAACTTACAACTATTCCCTTTGTACCATAAGTAGTAGAGTTCCTTGTAAGTGCATCAAAATCAAGTTCTGAATTAACAGAGACTTTTACGCCATCTTTATACACAGGCTCAAGCACCTTCATTATTTTATCTTCTAAAGCCTTTTCTACTTGTGCTTTTAATGCTTGTTGCTCATCAGTAGAATCAGTTATAGTATCTTTTTCCTTATCATATAATCCTTCAGTTAAAAGTTTGAAGTCATCAGAGACTATACTCACATTTTCTTTCGGAAGATTCTGAACTGCTCCAGTTAACAATGCAACTATTGCCTTTACTTGTTCATCATTAATTTTAGTACCTGCTTTAAGTTTTAATACAACAGAAGCAGTAGCTGGGTCCGTTTCTTTTACAAAAGCAGTGCTTTCTGGTAAAACTAAATTAACCTTAGCCCCTTCAACTTCCGGAAATGACTTAATAGCTTTTTCAATCTCACCAGATAATGCCCTTTGGTACATAATTTTAGTTTCCGCATCCGTAGGTGCCATTTTACTAGTATCAAAAAGTTCAAATCCTTTACTTCCATCAGTAAGAGTAACCTCTGACATAAGTTGCATTCTAAGGCTATCAATTTGTGCTTTAGGCACTAGTATGTTGTTACCACTTACCTTATAACTAACTTTATCTGTTTTTAACTTTGCAAGCATTGCACCAGAATCCTCTGCTGATAAATTTGAAAACAACACATCATATTTAGTTGTAGCTGCTGATACTAAAAAAGATGTAAGGGCTATTATAATTACTCCCGCAAGTATGCTATAGGCAATTTTTTTATTTTTACTTAAACTACCCCAGCCTTGCAATAGCTTATTTTTCATCTCAAGAAGCTTATTCATATCTAGCTAGCTCCTTTCCTTATATCTGCATACTATTGAATGAATTATAAGCATCTACAAGTTTATTTCTAATTTGTACTGCCGTTTCTAAAGACAGTTTAGCTTCTGCTGTAGATAACATAACCTTTTGTACGTCTGTTTCATCACCCTTTATAAACTTTTGGGTAATATCATCTGCATTTATTTGTTTAGTATTAACTTCATCTAATTTTTCTTTTAAAGTATCTAAAAAACTAGTGCTCTTATCGCCCCCTGTTACAGCATTTGTTTTAACTTCATTAGGTATTGTTGCACTGTTGACATTTGTATTAATAATCATAAAACACTCTCCTATTTACCTATTTCTAAAGCTTTAGAAAACATACTTTTCTCAGCAGTCATAGCACTTACATTTGCCTCATATGCTCTTGTAGAAGCAATCATATCCGCCATTTCATTCATAATATTTACATTAGGCATAGTAACATATCCGTCTTTATCTGCATCTGGATGTGTTGGATCATAAACACGCCTTAAAGGTGAAGTATCATTTACAATGCCAACAGCCTTAACACCTTTGAAACTTGTTTTGTATGTACCAGTAGTTTTATCTATTTCTTGTTGTAAATTTTCTTGAAATACAGCTATTTTTCTTATGTACGGTTGTCCATTTTCTCCCCTAGTAGTAGTTGCATTTGCTACATTTGAAGATATTGTATCCATTCTTAATCTTTCTGCTGTTAATCCACTAGAACTTATTCTCATTCCCATAAATGCATCATTCATTATATACTATCTCCCTCCCCCTATAATATAACTTGTAAGTGAAATTTTACTATTAACTTGAGTAACCAGAGCATCATACATTAAAGTATTTGCTGCTTGATTAGTCATTTCAAGATCTATATCTACGTTATTACCATCCTGTCTCGCGCTAGTACTCTCATCTCTGTTCACTGTTATTTCTCCATTGCTATTAGTCGCTTGTATATGTTTACTATCATCAGTTTTCATTGTATCTGCAGCCATGCTGTCATTTAAGGTATCCTCAAATGTAACATAGAGACCTTTATAGTTTTTCGTATTAATATTTGCAATGTTATTTGCACTAACTTTACTTCTTAGTGCAGAAGCTTCCATACTCTTTTTCAATAAGCTGTAAGTATCGTCGCCGGAAGTCCCAGTTACATTCACAATCATCATCTCCCTCAATGTATCAATTAGACATAAAATCAATTTTTTTTCTCTCTAACTAATATATTCCACCGTATAGATATTATTATATACTATTTGTATATCTTAGTGAATATCTTTTCATGTTAATTCTTATGAATAGAATGACCCATAAATTTAAAGTGTCATAATCAACTGTTATAATGACTATTCTTAATGTTATGTTTGTTTACTAGTAAATAGTATGATGTTCATTATTTGTTTACAAACATAATTATATTATACATTATTGTTGTATTTTGTCTATATATTTATTAAATTATTCCATGGTAATACAAAGCAATTAATTTCTCTAGTATATTTTATGATCTAGTCTTATAAATGTGTCTAAACAAAAAAATAATAAAGAACTCAAAAACTGAGTTCTTTATCTACTTCTAACATTTTCTAGTATTCTTAATGCATCCTGCGGTAATTTGTTTGATTGAGCCATCATTGCATTTCCAGCTTGTATAAGAATATCATCCTTAGAATATTCCATCATTTCCTCAGCCAAATCGGCATCTCTTATACCACTATCAGCGAATTCTACTTTTTCTGATATTTCCATTGTAGAATTATAGGTACTTTCAAAACGATTCTCTAATGCTCCAAATTTACTTCTCGCACCTGTAATATCATGAAGAGCACTATCTACAAGTTTTAGAGAATTATCTATATTATTGACATCTACATTGACTAAACCGTCTTCACTCTTTAGGTTTAAACCTTTTGTAGTTAAATTGAATTTTGGTATATCAATTTTTTCTCCCACATTAGCACCTATAAGCATTTCTATATTAACACTGCCATCGTTTGCTCCACCCGCTAAAAGCTTAACTCCATTAAACTCAGTATTATTTGCCATGTCGTCTGCCCCATCTAACATTTGGTTTATTTCCTTTTGAATAACTTCTTTATCAGAATCAGTTGTAGTTCCTCCGGCTTGTACTAATAACTCCCTAACCCTCTGCAAACTACTTGTAATCTCTCCAGCACCACCATCTGCAGTTTGTAGCATACTAACACCATCTTGTGTATTCTGCCCTGCCATTTGAAGTCCTCTTATCTGCATTCTAAATCTCTCACTCTGAGCAATTACATTTGGATTATCTTTTGCACTATTTATTTTAATTCCCGAAGATATTCGCTGTAAGGCCGAACTCTGCTTAGTAAGATTTTTGCTATACTCCCTATATATATTTAAAGATGCAATATTCTTATTTATTATCATAAAATCAACTCCGTTAAAATATTGTTAATTATTATCTATTATAATATGTTTGATTTATTACTTTACTTTATACTTCGTTTAAAGAGTTAATAACTTTATATAAATTTTTATAAAAGTTTTTTGCCCAACAATATACCCACTATAGAAAATAAGCACCAGCAGCTAATTCTATAGCCACTGATGCTCATTCCAATTTTTTCCCATCTTTTGTTCTTCTACTTTCACTATCTATTGCGCTAACCTGTGCTGCCAATTTGTCTAACCTATCATCCAACTTTTTTAGTTCTTGTGGAGTAACTGCAGCTTGCTTACCTTGTTCCGCTATTTCTCTCATTTGTAGAAGTTTTGATTCTTTGACGTTGAGCATCTTCTGTCTGTCCTGCGCCCACTTCATTTCCTGTTGTAGCTGTTTATGTAGTTCTTCTTTCTTATCTTTCTGCCTATCTGCAATTACATCTAAATGCTGTCCGATATTAGGGTCTATTGCATCATTATGTATTTTTTTTATGATTTGTTTATCATTTTCTACCCCTATATCTATAGCCGTCTCCATTGCTACTATATCATCGCGTTTCTGAACCTTTGATTGATTCATTACCAATTATAGTGGTGCTATTTCCATATGATTACCTCCTATCTTCTATTTTTCCCATGGATTACAATTACCCTAATTAGATTGAGCCTGTTTAGCTTGTTATACTATTTGTTTCATTTGCAGTAGGTTTCCTTCTCTTTAATGTCCAGCATCCGTTGTCTATACTCTACCCACTGCAACTCTTTCTTAGTTCTCCATTCTCACCATTGTTATGCCCAAGTATCCAAGTTCTGTCCTACATTAGGGTCTACTGCGATATTTTTCATCATATCTGTCATTTGAGTAGCATTTTCTTTTCCTGTATCCATAGCTATTTTCATTACTGCAATACCAGCTTCTTGCTGTACTCTTGCTTGGCTCATTACCATTGATAGTGCTGCTATGTCCATACGATCACCCCCCCATTACTATTTTTATCAAGTCACAGTCTAATAACAATAATTTTGTATTTCTTTCATAAAGGGTATTAATTTTGTATCTATATTAAGCATTATTTTTTCAGTATCTCCTTGTTCATAAGCTGTAACAAGTAATTCTAAATACTCGTCTACTTTATTTTTAAACCCTTCCATTTCATATGCCTTTGTATTCATTTCATTACCAATCCCACTTATGACTGCATTAATTCCAGTAATCATTTCAGTGAAGATTTCAATACTTTTATCAAATTCACCAATTTTAAGTTTACTATTTACATAATTTAAACCATATATAACAGTATCAATTAAATCTTTATACTTCATTAATTCCTCTGGATTTTTCCTGTCTTTTTCTTGCATGGAAATATTCCTCCCACTAATATTCTTGTTAGAGAAAAGAAGTCAGAGCTTTCACCCTGACTCCTTAATATTACTTTTATAGGTTCATCAATTATCTTAATAATGATAGAACCTGTTGTGGTTGTTGATTAGCTTGAGCAAGCATAGCTTGAGCCGCCTGGGAAAGAATATTGTTCTTTGAGAAGTTTGACATTTCTTTAGCCATGTCTACATCTCTAATTCTTGACTCAGCTGATGTTAAATTTTCACTTGATGTTCCTAAATTAGCAATTGTATGCTCTAATCTGTTTGATACTGCTCCAAGTTTTGCTCTTTCAGCAGAAACACTTTTGGTTGCTGCATCAATAGCTGTGATAGCACTTGCTGCTCCACCAACTGTTGATACATCAACACCTGAAAGTCCAAGAGCTGTTGTACGCATATCATTAATTCCAAATGTAATAGTTTGCCCTTTATTTGCACCAATTTGGAATGTAACACCGCCATTACCAGCTGCTTGAGTTTGTGCTTGGCTTAAGCCTAAGTCATTCGCTGCAGTTTTACCATCATTATCAGAGAATGTTATAGAACCTGATGGACTACCAATGTTAAATCTTCCATCATCTGACACTGTAACTGTAGATGCCTCAAGGAACCCAGTTTGTCCAGCTGTTTTTCCAGATGCGGTATTAGCTGCTGTTATGGCAGTATTAACATTGGTTTGAAGCATAGTTGCAGCAGCTGCCATAGTGGTCACTCCACTTGTAACCGCAGCAGTTGTTGTTACTGTTAATGGTACTCCATTTAAGTTTATACCGAATGCTTTAGCCCCTGCCGCTACTGTTGTGCCACTATATAAGCTAGTTCCAACATTTGCTGCTCCTGACGCAGCACCAGCAGTATCAGATAATACGAATGCACCAATTGATGTTGCTGACGCAGCAGTTGTAAGTGTAACTTCAGATTTTGTCCCAGTGTTAGCACTTTGTAAAACCATTTTATTTGCTGCATCTAAATAACCACTAATATGTGAAACACCCTTGCCTGAGTTATCTATAGCTGTGTTTATTGCACCTATTAAAGTATCTTTAATTGAACCTAAAGTAGTCGCTGATGCTGCTGTTAAATCAGCTTGAACTTGTGATTTTTGAGCTGTAGTTAATAGTGTATCCCAATTTACATCAATTTTTTGTCCATCTACAGTTAATGTATCTGTTCCTAAAGTTGCTGTAGACTGATCTGCAGCAAGAGTACCAGCACCAGTCATTTTTCCAGCTGTAAGTTTAGCTACTACTGCTCCAGTAGTTGAATTTACGCCTCCTGAAACACCAGATGCTCCTGCTTGACTTCCATTTAAAAGAGCTTTAGTGTTAAACTGAGTTGTGTCACCTATCCTATCTATTTCACTCTTTAACTGACCAACTTCACTTTGGATAGATTTACGATCATCATCTGTGTTAGTACCACTTGAACTTTGTACAGATAATTCTCTCATTCTTTGAAGAATTGAACTTGTTTCATTTAAAGCACCTTCTGCTGTTTGAACCATTGATATACCATCTTGTGCATTAGCTGAAGCTTGATCTAATCCTCTGATTTGTCCTCTCATCTTTTCTGATATAGCAAGACCTGCTGCATCGTCTCCAGCTTTGTTAATTTTTAAACCTGAAGAAAGTTTTTCCATTGATTTTGAAGCCGCTGATGCGTTAATACCCATGTTTCTGTTAGCGTTCATTGCACCTAAATTGTGATTGATTATCATAATAAATTCCTCCTTGAATTTTTAGTAGGACATCCTTGTCCTCTATTTGTAATTTATAGTTAAGCTCGTTGCGAGCTATACTAACTAATTTGTTGAAATGTTACTTTTCAAATTGCCATTGTTGCTTTTTTGTTGAATTACATCATCCAGTGTTCTCAAGGCTTTTATCGTCCTTTCAACACCAAGTTGACTTTCAACAGTTAGGCAACCTTCTAACCTCTTTTATTTATTTCTTAAGCATGCTTTGTTTCTGCTTCTACTATTTATATCGTTACATCTAATAATAACTTTATACTTTTTTAAAAAAAATATTTCAAAAGAATTTACTCTTTATTTTAAATTTTTTTGCTCAAGAACACAGCCTTAGGTGAAATGTTATTGTAACCTGCAAATCCTGCTTGTCTTTTTTTGTTATTTTCTATTTTTTCCAATAAATCCTTTTCTCTACCTTTCATTTCAGAAGTTAATTCTTCATCTAGATCTTCTAACTCATATTGTAAATACAATTTATTTAGTTCCTCTTTTGAATAATTAATTTTACTTATATCATCTAAAATTAACTGCCTTCGTTGAAATATTTCATCTAATTTTTCATATTCTTCTGTTTTAACTGTTTCAATAATAGTCAAAGTGATATTTTTATATTCAACAAATTTTTCCTCTAAGTTCAATTTATCACCTACTTTATTTCAAATAAAAATTTACAATTGAAAGTTAACTTTGATTAATGTCAACTTTCAATTGTATCTATGATGAGCTTGTTCCAAGCATAGAGCTTAATGCACTCTGCTGTGAATTTAAAGTGTTCATTGCTTTTTCTAGTGCGGTGAATTTAGCATAATACCTGGTTGAAGCATCATTAAGTTGGGTTTGAAATTTACTAATACTTAATGTTTTATTATACACTTGGTCAGATAATGTATTTTTACCAGAAGTGCCTGAGCTACCAAAGTCATATTGCTTATTTACGAATATATTCATATATCCACTCAAAGAATAAGTACCATCTTTACCTAATCCAGGTGATGCAACATAATCTCTCATTATGTTGTCCATTCTCGAAAATATTCCATCCTCATTGTATTTTGGGGAACCTATATAAGCTTTCGTGGAATCTAAAGGAGTACTTGATGATCCTATAAACATTTTTTTAAAATCACTCATGTTATTTTCAATAGCATTTTTTAATTTTGCTTCATCTGTAATTACAAGTTTACCACCATCTGAATAGTCTGTTGATGTGTCTATCCCTATTGCACCAGTCCCATAAGTTCCAAAACTTAAAGATACTTTTCCAGTGCTAGGACTCCCACTACTGTAACTACTATATACAGGTGAATAAAGTGTTCCTCGAAGTTGAGTCATTAAATTGGTTAAATTATCATCTTTTCTAAGTATTCCAATCTTCGCTTTAGTTTCCCATGTAGTTATTTGATCCGCGCTCATACTTGTTCTTTGTGCATCAGTTAATGGAGCATAGTTCTTATCTTTTTTTTCTGTTAACTTTGTATTTATTGTAGATACTATGGCATTATAATCCTCAATAAATTTTTTCATATTACTAACTACTGTATCTGAATTACTGGTAACTGTTAAACTGGAACTCCCTTTGCTAACAATATTATAGGCAACTCCATTTATTGTAAATTTATTTGAATTTTGAGTAGTTGTGGTCGGTGCTGTTTGTCCTGGTGCAGTTATATCTATTAGAGCATCTTTACCTGCAATTGTTATTGTGTTTGTTGTAATTAAGTCTGGTGCAGTTCCTGTAACTACTGGCACTGACCCAGTTAACCCTAATTTACTCATTATTGTATGCGTTGCACCATCTACTTCACCTATTTTAAAACTCGAGGTAGACCCGTAATCTTTTGATAGAAATGAAATTTTTCCAGTTGTATCATCTATACTCATAGTAACTGATCCACCAGTTGCACTATTTACTTTGTCTATTAAATCTTTAATAGATGAAGCACTCGTTGTATCTATGATTATAGGATTTGTGTTTGTAGCTACATCGTAGGATAAAGAAAAACTGCCTGTAATTCCCAAATTAGATAATTTAGAAGATGATGATATTCCACTATTAATTGCTAAATCACTTGAACTTGATACCTCAGAAACAGTACTACCTCCACTCGCATATTTACTTAATGTAATATCAGCCGTAGAATCAGATTTTGTAAACTTAATATAATCTCCAGTTACATCACTTACATATGATGCAGTAATTTTACCATTTAAGTCTGATGCTGCAATTTTGCTATTTATACTTGCTACTAGGTCAGCCGGAGCGCTTCCCGTTAAATCCGATATGTCAACCTCTTTTGCAACGCCTGTACCAGCACCATCAGCATCAAGATTAAATTTCAATGTTTTACCTGTCCAATTTGATAGAGTTGTTACCTTTACCATTGAATCTTGTGATGTACCTTCTATTTTAGCTTGTTCAGCCAATTTTTGTACATTTACAGCATAAGTTCCTGACTTTGCACTTGAATTAGAAGTTGCTGAAACAATAGAGCTATCAGAGTTAATAATTGAATTTGTATTAAATGAATTTCCAGATAACATATACTTACTTGAGAGTGGATCAAAATAATCCTGTAACCCCTTTATACCTGTGATAATTCCTCTATAGGCTTCCTGCTGCCACTGCAATGTCTGTTTTGCCTGATTTGCTTTATCTATATTTGCTTGATAGTTTGAAACCATAGATTTAACAACTGCATCTGTATCAATACCGGATGCCATACCCGATATTCTTAATAAATTAGAACTTGAAGTAGTACTTGTAGTTGAGCTAGTACTTGGATAAATGCTTGTCATATTTAACCACTCCCCAGTTTATTTCCCACCTTTAGATTTTTTATAAGCCTCATTCCAAGTATCGCGAACATCTTCAATTAGCGGGATTATCTCATTCATGATTTCTTCACTTTTCTTAATATTAGCCTCTGTAAGTCTTCGAGTTATAAAATCGTAAACCTTCATTAATTTTTCTGCCCATTGTCCACCTTTTGACACATCTAATGTTGCCATTAATTCGTAAAATATATTTTGAGTTTTTACAATGTTTTCATGAGCCTTTTTAATATCTTTATCTAAAATGGCCTGTCTACCTATTTTCGAAAATTTTGCAGCTCCATCTACTAACATCAAAAGCAATTGATCCTTTGATGCGAAATTTATACTATTACTTTTATAAGTGTTAAATGCATTTCCATAAGCATTCATTGCCATATCTTTTCACCCCTACTTTTTAGTATCAATAAAATTCCCGATTTTTTTTTGCTCTTTTTCTAAAGTCTCTTTAAAAACCTCTATCTCATATTGAGCATTTCTATATGCTCCCACAGTTATTTTATGCTTTTTTTTATATTTTTTAATCCTTCCCTTAAATTCTTCGTAAGTCTTCGAGTTATCTTTAGGATCTCTATCTTTGTTTACTGTTATTGTGTCTTTTCTATGAACTACACCCGATTTTGTTGTATCCTTAACTCTCTGTCGTATTTCGACATCAATCTTATTTAATTTGAATTCCATAATACTCCTCCCATCTTTATCCTAGTGGGTTACGACTTTTAATAATGAAGGTTATTTTTTTTTTCAAAAGGTTAAGCCTTTTTATTTACTAAAATACCAGCCATTTTGCACATTTTAGCTACCATATCCAGTATTTTTTTTGAGGGTATTTCTTCTATTACCTCATTTGTATTGTTATCAACGACCCTTATAATCATTTGGTTAAGAACATCATGTTTTTCATATAGAAGGTGGGTACCTTCCCCCTCTAAGATTTTATTTATTTTACTTACTGCATTTTTAACTTCTATCTCGCTATTTTCTTTTTCGTCTACTGGATTATTGCTTTCAGTAGGCTTTGAAACCTTGTCATTTTCAGAAACTTTATAAGATTTAGCTAACTCTGTGGTTTTATTAGTATAATTACCAGCAACCTCCATAATTCCCCCCCAATTTATTTTTTTAATTTTTCTAAAGCCGATACATCAGAAACCATGGCCCTTTGGTTTTCATCCTTGACTTCTTTATAAAGTTCACTTCTTAAAATACTAATTTCCCTTGGTGCATTTATAGCAATTTTCACGGTGCCATTTTCAACCTTAATTATAGTTATCTCTACATCATCACCTATTAATAGGGATTCACCTTTTTTTCTTCCTATTACTAACATATAGACCTCCCCCTTGCTTCTTTATGGAATAGATACACTTATTAATTATTACTATTCCTAAATAGAGGTTCTTTTATTTTGTATTTATCATTATCTAATATTAATTGTTGACCCAATTTTTCTTTTACGTTAATAATGATTGGAGCTTTTAAATTAGTAGTCATATTCTCAATACTTGAACTTAAAGTTACTGTAGTTAACACTAACACTTCTTCCGGCTTATCTATCTCAAGTTCTAACACAAGTACGTTAGGTATTTTAATTTCATAATCTCGAGATACAGTATATGGAGATATCATAACTAAACCAACTTCAATATTTTCAATTGAGTGTAATATACTAAAAAC
>DHIM01000363.1:0-3681 GCA_002403785.1 Clostridium sp. UBA4746 | reverse complement strand
TATAACATCATCATCACTATATTCTCTAACCCCATGGTACTTAGTGACTAGCTCCATATTACAAATCAACTCCTTTAGTAAAAATCATTTTCTTTATAAATTTTTAACTTTTAACTCTAATTTCTATTATAAATAATCAAGTAATGTAGGCTGAAGTACTTTAGCACTAGTTTGTAGCGATGCAGTATATACAGTTTGCATAGTAGCATACTCCATTGCTTTTTCTGTAATATCTATATCCTGTGTTGTGGACAGTATTTCTGTCATATTATAATTTTGATCTTCATTTCTTGTTTGAGCGCTTTCCATTCTATTTTGCTTAGCTCCAACCTCTGAACGTAAACTTAATACATTAGTCATAGCATCTTTAATACCAGTTAAATCCGTAGTTGTCAAAGCAGTTGTATCACCTGAATCAAGATGACTAGTAATATTGGAAAGTAGTTTTATAAGATTATTATCACCCGTTCCATAATTAATAACTTGCGATGCTGTAATGTTATAATCCATAGTTACACCTTGGGACACTTCTACTAATAACTTATTAGTTCCTTGACTCGACGCCATAGTCAATTCAGTATTTTCACCTACAACCTTTGTATCCGCAGGTTTACTTGTTCCACTTGTTCCTCCAAATATATATTTACCATCAAAACTTGTGTTAAGTATTTGAGAAAGTTCGCCAACCTTTTGATTTATTACATCTTTAATAGATGTCATTTCATCACTAGTATCCCCGCCATTTCCAGCACTTTGTAGAAGATCTTGAATTTTAGAAACTGCATCTCCTACCTGCCCTAATGATGTATCTGTTACATCAAGCCAATTAGTTGTGTTCTTGATATTAGTGTTATATTGTTTATTTGCACCTATATCAGAATTTATTTGCATTATTTTAGAAGCTTTCGCAGGGTCATCCGAAGGTTTTCTTACTTGTTTACCAGAAGTGATTTGACCTTGGATAGTGTTTAAATTACTTAGGTTTGTTCTCATATCATTTAAAAAATTATTTGAAAGCATTTTATTTGTTACTCTCATATTATCACCCCTTTATTAATACATGAAAATTGTATTATTTATTTTTTTAATCCATTAATAATTAAATCCAAGAGTTCATCAACAGTTGAAATAATCTTTGCATTAGCTTGATAAGCATGTTGATATTGAATCATATTAGCCATTTCCTCGTCTAATGATACACCTGAAACGGAGCTTCTTGACTCTTCTAAACTTGCAAGTAGTGATTCATTGTTCGTTACATTTCTTGTTGCCGTTTGTGTCTTAACAGCTAAATCATTTACTGTATTTGTAAAATAACCACCGATAGTCATTCCATTTGAAGATGAACTAATTGTATTAACTCCTAAAGTTGCATCAACATTGAATTTCCCGGATAAAAATTCGGCCCTCGTAGTTGTGGGTTTTATACTTTGAATCTCTAATTTCACATCCCTAAGATCAGCAATAGCCAATGCTCTATTTCCATCAGTTGATCCTGTAGTATCATCTACTCCAACCTTAATTTTCATAACATCATTAATTATATCTTGATTAACTGTAATGTTTCCTGCCGTTATGTCTTCCTCTTTAGTCTTATCATCACCATTAACAAAAAATTTAAGTGTATCATTACTTGCGTCACTTTCACCGCTTTCTACCGCATTGACTGAAAATGCAATCCCCTTAGCTAAACTATTTAACTGATCTATATACACATCTATATCCGCTTGTACAGACATATATCCATTTAGTTCTCCCGTTTTTGGAATAAATAGTGCCAAATCACTAAAGACATCACCAGCTACAATTAAACTACCGTCTGTTTTAATAGCATTACCGTCGCTATCTGCCCAAAGAACTCTGCTTTGATCTAAACTTGTGTATTGAGCACTTGTTAAATCCATAGTAATAGTTACTTTATTTGCATCCGTTGACGTATCTCCATTTTTATAGTAAGTTACATCATAACTTCCAGCATCACCTGGTTTTTGAACAGTTGATGCTGGTGGTACAGCTTTGGGAACTATACTATTAACATAAGAAAATCTGCTTACTTTATCATTAGGATCAGATTTTACGAGATATACTTCTGTTGCACCTGATCCTATATTATCAGTAGCTTTTAAATCTTCTCCTGATAGTGCTTTCTTATCTATAGTTATACCAAATTTCACACTTAGCTGATCTATTAGTAAATCCCTTTTATCCATTAAATCATTAGGTTCATTTCCACCGACTTTTACGCCTATAACCTGTTTATTTAATTCATTTATTTGTTCAAGCATAGTGTTTACATCCACTACATCTTGCTTAATTACATCTTGACTATTCCCTTTTAATTTTACTAATTGATTATAGGTACTATTTAACTGATCAGTTAATGCTTTGGATTGCTGTGCCACTACGTTTCTTGTACTTGCAACTTCAGGACTTCCTGAAAGTGCTTGCCAAGAGTTAAAGACATTATCAACTAATGTTGATATTCCCGTACCGCTCAGTTCATTAAAAACACCCTCAATTTCTGTTAGAAATTTTTCACGCCCCTCGGATGACCCCTTAGTTCCATTTTGCGTTCTTACCTGGTAATCTAAATAACTATCTCTGATCCTTGTTATTGATGAAACCTGAACACCAGTACCTAATTGTCCTGATCCCATAGCATTGTTCATAGATGGCATATCAAATGGTCTTGTAGTCTCTAAATTAGCCTTTTGCCTTGAATATCCATCTGTATTAGCATTAGCTATGTTGTGACTAGTTACATCAAGAGCCTTTTGTTGAGCACTCATACCTCTTGTAGCTATATTAAAAGTTGAAAATAATCCTGACATTTCATTCACCTCATACTATTTTTTACTTTACCATATGAATTGTAAGTTGCTGTTTCTTTTGCTGGGTTTAATACATTTAGTATCCTATTTGTAAAACTAAGTCCTTGTCTTAAAAGCAACTCATTTGTATCCTTTTGCAGTACAACCTCGTGTAATAACTGCTTTATTTTATGATAATTATTTAAAAGTTCTGCATCTTTTGCTTCGTCAATTATCTCCATCATAGGTCTATTTTCAGTAAGTTTTCGCCTTTCGACTTCCATATATGCTATATTTTTATTAGCTATTTTGACTTTATTTACACAAGATTCCAATCCAAAAATATCATTAACAATTATACATCTGTGTTGCTCTTCAAGTTCGAGTAAAAGATTCCTCAAAGCATCTGTTTCCTGCACCATAACCTTATTTAGCTCTTCGATCATAACTAAACATCTCTTCCTTTCATAATATCAATAATTCTCTTAGCTGTTAATTTTGAATCAACCTTGTATGTACCCTGCAGTACTTTATTTTTAATAGCCTCTATCTTTTCTTTAGAATTAACTGATTTATCATTTAATGATAAGGCACTTAAATTTTTCCCCTCAGATGATAACTCAACTGTATCCTTTTTTATAGTAATAACTTTTGGTTCTGTTTTAGCCGTATTCCTTTTATAAATACTAATCACATTATGTTTTACTCCATCTATTTTCATTTATATCCACCCCTAGCTTTTTTATATTTAAGCCTAGATTTTATTTCTTCTATTAGTATTATCGTGTATAATCTTTTAAAGTTTATAGGATAAACAAAAAAGGTATAAATTAAATTTATACCTTTTTCCAGGTTGTTTACAAACCCAGTG
>DHIM01000228.1:38507-38684 GCA_002403785.1 Clostridium sp. UBA4746 | reverse complement strand
TCATAATACCATATGTTTTTAAAATTACTAAATATGAAAATCACCTATTTGTTACGAATTTTTCATATTATAATGTTTTTTGTTCATATACCTACAAGATACTCTATTTTTCACATATTAACCCTATAATGTCAAAACGTTTTAATATGTTATTACGATTTTTGAAATTGTTTTAAT
>DHIM01000228.1:8440-38321 GCA_002403785.1 Clostridium sp. UBA4746 | reverse complement strand
CTTTTCCAGTATATGTATATATCGTTTCATAAAGCTAAAAAATAATACTAATAATATTTTTTCAAATTTGTTGTTAGGTTATGAAAAGCTTTACCATAGTTTCTTTATCATAAAAATCCTTTAAATAAAGTAATATTAAAGTTATTTACTTAAAAACAACAAAATTTTCAACAATATAAATTTCAAAAAATGAAAATAGCAGAGTACAAACTTGCATTTGTACTCCGCTATTTTGTTATTTTAATTTTCCAAATCTGCTAAAAGGACTAATTATAATTCTTGCCTTGCCCATTATATCTTTATAAGGTATATAAGGTTCTTCCCAATATCTTGCATCTAAAGAGTTAATTCTATTGTCTCCCATAAAAAAGTAACTACCTTGTGGCACTTTAAATTTCCCTGTTTTACCACCTGGATATACAATGTAACTCTCAGTTATTATTTTATTGTTTATGTATACTGATCCATCTGCCTTAATTTCCACTTCATCATTTGGTAACCCAATAAGTCTTTTTATTAGATCCTCCCCTAATTCATCTGAATGAAATACTATTATATCTCCATGTTTAAGGTTATTTTTGTTATGAACTCTAGTTACTAAAATTTTATCCCCTAGATTTATAGTTGGTAGCATAGATCCAGTTGGAACAGTGACATTGAAGAAAATAAGCTTATTTATAACAAATGCTATTATAATTGCTGCTAATATTGGTAATATCCAATCCTGAAATATCTTTTTTACTAAATCCATAATTATCCCCTCTCAAATTTGATACATTAATATTTTATCACAATACCTATAATATATCACTATTAAAAATTTATTATATGTTAACAAATGATAAATTTTTACTGTTTCTAAAAAACAGATTATTCTACAGTTATTTAAGATATACTGGAGAATAGTTGGAGACAAATAATAACCTTTTATTTGGTAAACTCGTTAAAAATGTGTAAAGAAAAAGCCCCTAAGCTTGTAGCTAGGGTACTTCATAATTTCATAATTTCCTATGTGTTAAATTTCTGCTTATATTCTTATTCAAGATGAGCAAAGTGTTCCATTATTTTCGCCCAAATACGTTGCGTTTCAAGAAATTCGCCATAATGTTTTTTCACATTTTTGTTATATATCTCGAGTTCGGCTAGGACATTCATAAATTCAGGTTTCCCAAAATATTCGCAAATTTTAGGCAATGAAACACTTAGTTGCTTCCTCATCTCTTTAATCTTTTCTTCATATTTATCTGGATGCGTTATATAAAGAAGTAATGGCTTGTACCTAATCCACCCTATACATGTGTTGTAAAAACGAGTTGTAACTTTTTCTGTATCAGCCCTGATAAACTTTAGCCTTATAGGAAGAACACCTTCTAAAAGATGATTATATGTAGAAAATCCATCATGGAATGTGTAACATGGCACACGCAAAACTTTTCTTTGGCTCAGGCAGGTACTTAAAAAAGTATCCTCTCCTCTAGCTCCTGGTGGATTATAAAACGGAAAGATACGCTCAGGTTTTGTAAGATTAATACACAAATTAGCACCCGAAATAAATTTTGAATGGTTTACTTCTTCAACCTCTATTGCATCGTGACAAGTCAATATATTTGTATCTGCATATGTTATTCCGCCATTTTTCATAACGGCTTTTAATTTATCCCACTTAACAATATCATTGCTAATAGCCTCAATAAAAGAACGAAAATCTGTTTCAGTCATAATATCATTAAATTCCATATATGGAATTGGTGATATATAACCACAATGATGTCCGTGAGTAATGTCAGCATCAGTAATATTTTTAAGATGTTCTGACAAAACAAACTGGCCCCCCCAAATAGCAGTATCAAGAGTATTGGTGACCGCCATCGGGTACTCGTCATCATCTAGAAAAACTAGATAATCCATATTATTTTTTATAGCATTATACATCACAGCGTTACGCTTAGCTGCATACCCCTTGCCAAAAATCATTTGAGTTTCTTCAAAACTAATAACATTTTCCCTAATTAAATAGTCAATTTCTTCTTTTATTGCAACACTTCCAATGAACTTGCTACTATCAATCTGCTTGACTAGATCTGGATGCACATTAGTGTAATCTGTTACTTGTGTTTTGTTATAATGAAGATCATATGCGACAAAAAGATTTAAACTAATCCGCTTGTTTGCTACTAAACCGGATTCCTTCCAATTGCTTATGTTAGTTCTCAGCACCTTTTGAAAGCTTTTTCTTCCAGTGGCAAAACCTATTCCAACTTTAATTTCTTCGACCTTCTGCATTTGACCACTCCCTTTTTACGCAAAATAATCCAATAGTATAATTCCATTATAACATATCTATTCCACATATTAACAAGCATCTTTATTTGGAAGTTTCACGTAATAACCTAACAACGCACTCAACATGCGCCGTCTGTGGAAACATATCCACTGGCTGAATCTCTAAAGTTTTATATCCAAATTCATCCAAAATCCCTAAATCACGAGCTAAAGTTCCTGGATCACAAGAAACATAAACAATAGTTTTAGGCTTCATATTGCTAATAGACTCTAAAAAAGTTTTATCACATCCCTTTCTTGGTGGATCTACTACAACCACATCGATGTGTACACCCTCACAAATAAGATTTGTTATAACCTTTTCTGCATCTCCGACTATAAATTCTGTGTTATCTACTTTGTTTGCCTTAGCATTTATTTTAGCATTTGCAATGGCTTCTGGTACTATTTCTATTCCGTAAACTTTTTTAGCCTTCTGAGATAAGAATAAAGATATAGTTCCTGTACCACAATAAGCATCCAGTACCACTTCACCACCGCTTAAGTTTGCATACTCTAGTGCTTTGCTATACAATACTTCTGTTTGAATTGAATTTACTTGAAAAAAAGATAGTGGAGAAACTTCGAATTTAAATCGTCCTATAGAATCCACTATGGCATCTTTCCCCCATAGTGTTACACATAAAGTTCCTAATATTACATTTGTTTTTTCACTATTGATATTTTGAATTATACTAACAAGCCCCTCAATATTTTTAGTCATTAAGGATATAAATTCTTCTTTGTATGGTAACTTTTTACCATTTGTAACTACTACCACCATAACTTGTCCTGTTTTAAACCCTCGCCTTATCATAATATGGCGAAGGATACCCTTGTGGTTTTCCTCGTTATAACTTTCCACATTAAACTCTTTTATCCATTGCCTTGTAATGCTTACCACAAGATCTGCAACCTCGTCTTGAATATGACACGTTTCCATGTTTATTATGTCATGACTTCTAGCTGCATAAAAACCTATTTTAACTACCCCATTATTATTACTCATAGGTAGTTGAACTTTATTTCTATAGTTATATGGAGACTCCATTCCAAGCGTTGGATGCACTATAACTTCTTCTAGTTTTCCTATTCTATTTATAACCTGTATTACCCTATTAGTTTTAAAATCTAATTGTGCCTTGTAATCTATATGTTGCAAGTTGCAGCCACCACAGTTCTTATATATATTACAAACTGGTTCAACTCTACTTTTCGATCCATCAATTATCTCTAATAATTTACCAAAAGCGAATTTTTTAGACGTTTTAACTATTTTTATTTTCACCTTTTCGCCTACAATTGCCCCAGCAACAAAAACAGTAAAGTTATCTATCTTACCTACTCCTTCGCCTTCGTATCCCATATTATCTATAGTCATTATATAATCCATGTTTTTTTCAACAGGAATAACATAATCATCAAATTTTCTCTTACTTTTCATTATTTCTCCTCTCAACCTCTATCTGTAACTATTTTCCTATACTAAAGGCATCTAGAAAAAAGTAACAAGTCATAAATGCTAGCATACTGACTTGTTACTTCTTTGAAGATGCCTTTTAGCATAATTTCAGAAAAAATCTTTATTTGATAATTCCCAAATTCTATTGTTCTTTAAACGTTTCACATTCTGTTCTTACACTACTTAAAGCACCAATCCCATTCACCATAATATTTTCTGCAGCACAAACTTTTTTTAAATTATGCATACAGTTTACAGCTTCACATCTAATACTTGGACTCATCTCTATTGTTGTATTATTAAATACTTGTTTAAATTCACCAACCACATTCATATTAAGTACATTAGTTAATGAATTCTTTAATCCCCTTTCGGCGAATGTTTCGCACTGTGTTGCTTCAGTACTATGGGCATTCGACCCTGAAACATTGATAGTACTCGCAGAGCATATTCCAGACATATTATTAACACAATTTGTTGCGCTGCAACTTAGAGTTCCTTTCATATTTATCCCTCCAACTATTTATTTTTAATTATAGTTTGCAACTTATGCTTTTATTATACTATACATAAGAATAATTAACATAATAAATATCATCTTTTGCCACAACTCGCTGTAATCATCACGGTGATGTAGTATGTAGTTTACCTTTAATATTTTTAGGGATAAAACAAAAAAAGCACCATATAGATGCTATAAAGAATCAGTTGCCATGTTATTTTGCTTGTACTTATAATTATAACCATAATTTATTAAATTATACATATATTCAGTAAATATTTGTAGTTTTTTTAATACATAAAAAGATTGCCATTATTAGGCAACCTTTTTATGTATTTTAAGTGTTTTAGTATTTTATATTAGCACGACCACTATATACAAGACCTCTAGCTGCATCCATTGTTATGAATGAACCTGTTTTAATAATTTCTACAGCTCCTATTGCATTACGTATTACTGGAACTGCTTTTGCTGTAGCTTCAATAACAACATTTGATCGATGTGCATAGTCTTCTACAATAATTCCTGAAACTCTATCTAATAAATCAATATATTCTGCATCTAATTTTTTCACAACTAAAATGTCACCATCACGCATAGTGTCACTCGCTTCTTTTGCATTTTCAGCATAACAAGCTGTACCACAAGCTGATGCAGTTATATTTCCTTTACCTTGTACTAATACATCACCAACAATATGTACTTTCATCATATTTGTGCTACCTACAAAATTAGCTGGGATTCCAGCAGCAATAACTACTAAATCTCCCTTTTGTACATATCCAGATTCTAAAGCCATATTTACAGAATTATCTATAAGTTCATCTGTAGATTCTATCTTATTTGCACAAATTGCAATTACACCCCAGTTTAATGCTAAACTTCTAGCTACCACTTCATAAGGTGTTACAGCAATAACTAGACATTCTGGTCTATAGGCTGAAACTTTTCTAGCAGTATTGCCACTTTGAGTTGCAGTAATAATAGCTGAAGCATTAAGTTCCATAGCTGTATTACAAGTAGCTAAACTAATAGCATTTGGTACATTAGGTGTATGGAATTCTCTTTTCTTTTTTAAATTTTCTTCATAGTTAAGAGCATTCTCAGCAGTTTGTGCTATTTTAGCCATTATTTGTACTGCCTCAACAGGATATTTACCATTAGCTGTTTCACCACTTAACATTATTGCGTCTGTACCATCAAATATTGCATTTGCAACGTCTGAAGACTCTGCTCTAGTTGGTCTTGGGTTTCTAATCATAGAATCTAGCATTTGAGTAGCCGTTATAACTGCTTTACCAGCATCATTACATTTCTGTATAATCATTTTTTGAACTATCGGAACTTCTTCAGTAGGAATTTCAACTCCTAAATCTCCTCTAGCAACCATAACACAATCTGAGAACTTAATAATATCGTCGATATTGTTAACTCCTTCTCTATTTTCAACCTTAGAGATTATTTGTACTTTTTCTCCACCATTTTCATTAAGTACACGTCTTATATGAAGTACATCTGATGCTTTTCGTACAAATGATGCTGCTATAAAATCAACACCTTGCTCACAACCAAATTTTAAATCATTAATATCTCTTTCTGTAAGTGCAGGAAGATTTATTGAAACACCAGGCACATTAACACCTTTATGGTTGCCTATCATACCACTATTTGCAACAACGCATTTGATCTTTTTACCTACTACTTCTACTACCTCAAGTCCCACTAAACCATCGTCTATTAATATAATATCCTTAGGTTTAACATCTTCATATAAATTTTCATAAGTTACTGAGCATATAGTTTCATCTCCAATAACTTCCTCACCACAAACAACAGTAAATTCTGCACCTTCATTTAACTCTACTTTACCAGTTGCAAAATTTCCTGTTCTTATTTCAGGTCCCTTAGTGTCAAGTATTATAGCAATATGCTTATTAAGTTCTTCTCTAAGCAACTTTACTGAATCCATTCTTACCTTATGTTCGGCGTGGTCTCCATGAGAGAAATTATGCCTTGAAGCATCCATTCCTGAATTCATTAAATTTTTTATTGTTTCTCTACTATCACTAGCTGGTCCTACTGTACATATAATTTTAGTTTTTTTCATAAACTACTCCTCTTATTGTTAATTATTTTGTATTTTCTATATTAATAAATTCTCTTACTGAATCATTTTAGTAGATAATTTAATAAGAAAGAATCTTTGATATTTCATAAAGTTCATCATTAAACTTTCTTGGTATTTCTAGTGCTTCATTGATGTCTTCATCAACTATTTTGCCGTTTTTCATGCCAATTACTCTTCCTGATCTGCCTTCTATAAGCACTTGTACAGCTGCTACGCCCATTTTAGACGCAAGCATTCTATCAAAAGCACTTGGACTTCCGCCTCTTTGAATATGTCCGAGTACTGTAGCTCTAGATTCAATGCCTGTTATTTCTTCAACTTGCTTTGCAAGCTCAGTTGCTCCGCCTACGCCTTCAGCAAGTATTATTAGATTGTGCATTTTTCCCCTTAGCTTGCCTTCAAATATAGTTTTGCACAAAGCATCTATCTCATACCCCTTTTCAGGAATAATTACACTTTCAGCCCCTCCACCAATACCAGCATATAAAGCTATATCTCCACAATTTCTTCCCATTACTTCGACTACACTAATTCTTTCATGAGAACTTGATGTATCTCTTATTTTATTAATAGCGTCAAGTACTGTATTGAGCGCTGTATCAAACCCTATAGAATATTCACTATAAGACAAATCATTATCAATAGTTCCAGGTATACCAACAGTTGCAATACCCATTTCTGATAAAAGCTGTGCTCCTGCAAAAGAACCATCTCCACCAATCACTACTAATCCATCAACGCCAAATACTCTTAGTACATTAACTGCCTTTTTTCTTCCAGCTTCAGTTTTAAATTCTTCACACCTAGCAGTTCTAAGAATAGTCCCACCTCTATGTATTATATCGGAAACAGAGTGTCTATCCATATCAAAAATTTCACCGTTTATAAGTCCACTGTATCCTCTTTTTACGCCCATAACTCTTATGCCTTTATATATAGCCATTCTTACAACTGATCTAATGGCTGCATTCATTCCTGGTGCGTCTCCACCACTTGTTAATACCGCAATTGTCTTCATAAACATTCCTCCTTATAGTTCTCTGGGAGAGATAACAACTATTAATTGTTTATCTCCATTGTACCACTGGGACAAAATTTGTCCCACTATGGTTATAATATATTCATGTTTGCTAACAAAAACATTCCTACTAATTAAAAATACCCTTATAGTTTAATATTATACAAAGTTCTTGAATTATTCAACATAATATATGAAAAAAATTATTTTTTTTATAAATAATTTATTATTAAGGCAATGTAAACCTTTCAATGGATAAATATAGGAGAAAAAATTTTTCTCCTACTATTGTACCTATGCCAACCGTAATTATTAATAGTAAGATTTTACTATTCTAAACAAAAACCTTATTGTATTTTTATGTTGTTTTCTCCAAATATACTTCTTAGTATCTCCATAGTATCTGTTTCTTCACTTAGGAACAAACCCTTATCTACAGCATACATTTTTCTTGGCTCTTTTGTACAAAGATATACAGGAGTATTCCCTCTATATATTGCCAAATCCTGTTTTAATTTTCTCAGTGCATCCTTAACCATAATTTCATTCTCAACCAATATATAAATCTTCTCACTATTAATCTTTAGGAGTGGTTTAATATCTTCGCATAATATCTTTGGCTGTTCTTCTTCGCGAATACTAACTCTACCCTTTATTATTACTATTTCATCCTCTTCTAAAAGTGTCTTATACTTTTCAAATGTCCTTGGAAAAACTATTACTTCTACACTAGCATATAGATCTTCTAGATTAATAAAAGCCATCATATCATTGTTTTTCGTAACTTTCTTATTAACAAACGATATTATGCCTCCGATAATAACTTTGTCCCCATCTTGGAGCTTAAAGCTTTCACTCAGCATCTCATTACCTTCTTCAAGGCTTTCCTCAACAACAATATCAGATATTCTAGTATTAGTTTGTATTTTAAGTGTCTCTTCATACTCATCTAGTGGATGGCCAGATAAATATATTCCTGTCATTTCTTTTTCCATAGCTAAAATGTGTTTCTTTTTAAATTCTTTAATATTGGGATACTCTATTTCAAAATTATTATAATCATTGTCAAAATCCAAAAACAAATTTATTTGTCCTGAAATATTTCTCTTCCTATCGTTATTTACTCCATCTAATACCTTTTCGTAAATTGCCAAAAGTTGTGACCTATGAATTTTGAAATCATCAAATGCGCCTGCCTTGATAAGACTTTCTACCGCTCTCTTGCTTACGCATGATGTATCTATTTTATTACAGAAATCCATAAAGCCAGTAAAATCGCCTTTTTCTCCTCGGTTACGTACAATGCTCTCTATTACATTTACCCCTACATTTTTAAGTGCCGAAAGACCAAATCGTATAGTATCACCTTTTACAGTAAACTCCGCGTAACTTTCGTTTATACTAGGAGGCAGTACTCCAATATTAATTTGCACTGCATATCTAGTATAAAAGGCTATTTTCTCACTACTACCCTTTACACTGTTGAGCATAGCAGCTATAAATTCAGTTGGATAATAACACATTAAATATGCTGTCTCATATCCTACAACTGCATAAGCTGCCGCATGGGATTTATTAAAAGCATAAGACGCAAAATCCATCATTTGATCAAATATGCGGTTAGCTGCCTTTTCCGTAATCCCATTTCGAAGGCATCCCTCAACTTCTATTTTGCCATTCGCATCCACTATTCCATGGATGAAATTATAACGTTCCTCTTCCATAACCTTGTGCTTCTTTTTAGACATAGCACGGCGAACAAGGTCGGATCTGCCCATGGAGTACCCTGCAAGCTTTCTAACAATTTCCATAACTTGCTCTTGATATACCATTACACCGTAAGTAACACCTAGGATTTCCTCTAATTGGGGAGTTTCATATTCCACCTTATCCATGCTATTTTTATTTCTTATATATCGTGGTATTTCAGCCATAGGACCCGGTCTATATAAACTTATACCGGCAATAATATCCTCTAAATTGTCTGGTTTTAACTCCTTCATAAAGCTAGTCATTCCTGCAGATTCAAGCTGGAATATGCCTACAGTTTTTCCTTCTCCAATCATCTTATAAACCTTATGATCTTCAATGTCAAGATCATCTATATCTATACTTACATTTCTATTTTCCTTTACGAAATCTACACAATCTCTCATAACTGTAAGTGTTCTAAGTCCAAGGAAATCCATTTTTAAAAGACCAAGTTCCTCGAGCGTTCCCATAGGAAATTGTGTTACTATCATTTCATCATTTTTTTGAAGTGGAACATAACTTACTAGAGGTTTTGACGCAATAACTACTCCCGCTGCATGTGTGGAACTGTGCCTTGGAAGCCCTTCTAATGCTTTCGCAATATTTATAAGAGCTTCAACACGTGTATCATCTTTGTATAATGCATTTAGCTCCGCATTCATCTCAAGAGCCTTATTTATAGTGATTCCAATCACGCTTGGTATCATCTTAGCGATTCTGTCTACCTCTGCATACGAATAATTCATGGCCCTTCCAACATCTCTTATACAAGCTCTAGGGGCCATTGTTCCAAATGTTATAATTTGAGATACATTAGTTGATCCGTACTTCGCTACAACATAATCAATTACGTCTTGGCGTCTTTCATAACAAAAATCTGAATCTATATCTGGCATTGAGACTCTTTCTGGGTTTAAGAAACGCTCAAAGATAAGATTATATTTGATAGGATCAATCTTCGTTATATCTAATGTATACGCAACTATTGAACCTGCAGCCGATCCACGACCAGGACCTGTCGGAATATCATGATCTACTGCAAACTTGATAAAATCCCATACTATAAGAAAATAATCAACATATCCCATTTGTTTTATTATATTAAGTTCATATTCAAGTCTATCTATATACATCTTAGCCTCTGAACTACCATCGGCTATTTTATTTATATATTCTATAGAAAAACCTTTAGTTAATACATCACTAAATACTTTATACCTAGGAGCCAAGCCCTTATAACAGTATTCTCTTAAGAATTCATATGGGTCTACCCCCTCAGGCAATGGAAACCTTGGGAGTTTTGATACATGAAATTCATAATCGAAGTTACACATTTCTGCTATTTTGACTGTATTACTCAAGGCATCTGGAACATAATTAAAGGTCTTTTTCATTTCCTGCGGGGATTTTAGATAAAATTGATCTGAGGGGTATCTCATTCTATTTTCATCATCAACGGTTTTTGCTGTCTGTATGCATAGAAGCACATCATGAGCCTTAGAATCTTCTTGCTCTATATAATGAGTATCATTGGTACAAATCAAAGGAATTCCTGTCTCCTTTGACAGTTTAACTAAAAGTTCATTTACCTTAAACTGATCTTGCATACCATGATATTGTAATTCTAAATAATAACCATCTTTGAATATATCTCTATATTTTAAAGCTATTTCCTTCGCTTTCTCATAATTATCCCTTAAAAGAAGACTTTGAACCTCACCACCAAGGCAAGCACTACTGGCAATTATTCCCTCACTATACTTTGACAAGAATTCAAAATCAACTCTTGGTTTATAATAAAAGCCCTTAATGGAAGCAGCAGATACTATTTGCATCAAATTTTGATAACCCAACTCATTCTTAACTAAAAGTATTAAATGGTGAGTAGTATTTTCTCTATTAGCTTCCTTTATATTCATAGATTTAGCTGCTACATATATTTCGCAACCAATAATAGGTTTAATTCCCTGCTCTTTTGCTTGCTTATAAAATTCCACGCATCCATACATTACTCCATGGTCTGTTATAGCAATACTCTTCATGCCCAGCTCTTTAGTTTTAGCAATAAGTTCTTTAATCTTTCCCGAACCATCTAGAAGACTATACTCTGTATGCACATGAAGATGCACAAAACTTCCCAAATCTTTTTTATCCTTTATCTTTAGTTCCTCAGTCACTTTTTTCACTTCCCTCCAAAGCCGTGTAATTAGTCCACAGTGGACTGTAAATTAATCAACAATTCAACTCTCGTAATCCACAGTTTTAGAGGATTCTAGCATAGGTTTTAAATACTTTATTACTTTATTTACATGATACTCACTAACCGCATATGAGTTCATATCCTCTAAAGAATTAAACTTAGTAATAAGTACTAAATCATAAGAACGTTCAGAATGCAAAACATCTACTCCCACCTCAAGCCCTTTAAGTTGTGGTATTTTACCCTCCATACTAAGTAAAATATTTCTAGCCTCACAAGCTTGCTCCTTATTATTCAACTTAAAAAATACTATGTGTGTAAACATTAAAAACCTCCTGAATTTAAAAATTATAATATAATAAAAAAACATATTATTTACTTAGTATTTTTGCAGAAATCATAGCCTTTGCCACTGGATCCTTATGTTTATTGTACATATTTATTTCTACCTTAGAAAAACTTCTCCCCTTATCCACAACTTGTGTATATATATCTATATCACTACCCATTTGCACAGGTTTCATAAAATACGCCATAATACTATCCACTGAAATATTAAGGTTATTATTCTGTCTTAATGCCATTATTCCCATAGTTGATAGGAGCATATTGAGTGAACTCCAAGAAGCTGCTCCAAAAGGGTCTAACATCTGAGGAATAATTTGACCATTAAAATGCAAACTATTACCCTCATGTACACATGTAAAATTCATTAAAATTAAATCTTCTATAGTTTCAGCTACTTGTGGCTGCCTTAGCGCAAACTCCATTGCTTTTATAACATGTTCTATAGTTAGAACTCCTACTAACTTCTTCTTATCAACCACAGGACAAATCTTTATTCCATCCCAACCCATAATATGAGCAGCATAAGCTATAGTTGTTTTAGGTGTTACACATACAGGACTCTTATTCATAATTTTATTAATTAGTTCATTTTCATCATTATGACCTTGTATATCTCTTAATGTAACTATGCCAATAATTTTCATATGCTCATCTAGCACCGGATATCTCTCATGATTTGTTTCTGCCATTAGTTTTCTCCATGTGGCAACAGTGTCATTTTCCATCAGACACGTAGTATTAGTATCCATCACATCTTCAACTAAAATAATTTCCTTTTTAATCATAGTTTCATAAAGAGCCTTGTTTATCATACTAGCTACCGTAAAGCTATCATAGGTTGACGATAATACGGGAATGCCCTTTTCATCCGCCAGGGCCTTTACCTTTTCACTACAATCAAAACCCCCTGTAATTAATACCGCAGCCTCATTTTCAAGAGCAAGCAGTTGTGCTTCTTCCCTGTCTCCCACAATAAGCAGGTAACCTGAACTTATATACTTTATTATTGATTCAACAGCCATTGCTCCAATAATAAATTTATTTAAACTTCTATTAATGCCTTCTTTTCCACCCAAAACCGTTGCTTCAAGTATACTAATAACTTCAGCATAGGTCAGGCTTTCAATGTTTTTCTTGTATACCTTCTCGACTCTTATTGTTCCCACCCTAGGCACGGTATTAACGATACCCATGTTCTCTGCTTCTTTTATAGCTCTATAGGATGTACCCTCACTAAGCCCTAGTTGAGAACTGATGCCCCTTACTGATATTTTAGTTCCAATATCCAAGGAAAGAATATAATTAACTATCTCCTCATGTTTTGACATTATAATTCTACCTTCCTTCGTTCCTTAATTCTTCAGCAATCTTTTCTATTCTTCGTAATCTATGATTAACCCCAGACTTACCAACTGGTGGCTCAAGTATAGCACCAAGTTCCTTTAAAGATTCATCTGGGTATTCAAGTCTTAGTTCAGCAATCTCTCTTAAGTTTTTAGGTAATCTTTGAAAACCTATTTCGATTTGTATTAATTTAATACTTTCTACTTGTCTTACTGACGCATTTACTGTTTTACTAAGATTTGCCGTCTCGCAGTTAACAAGTCTATTTACATTGTTTCTCATTTCCTTCATTATTCTTACGTTTTCAAGGAATAATAATGAGTTATGTGCACCAATTATATTAAGTAGGTCAACAATCTGCTCTCCCTCTTTAATATAAATTACAAAACTGCTTTTTCTTTGTATTATTTTTGAAAATAGTCCATAGCTATTAATAAGTTTGCTGAGCTCCTCTGCATAATCACTATCATGGGTAACAAACTCAACATGGTAATTTTTTTCAGGATTGCTAATACTCCCACCACCTAAAAATGCTCCTCTTATATATTTACGTTTGCATTCTTCAGCATCTATTAATCTTTCTGGTATTGTATAATCTATTGAAAAAAAATTCTCATCCTCAAGAACCGCCACTTGTTTTAATAAGTCTTTGACACCCATTTCTTCAGTAATTATAACCACATAAACATTCTTTTTCTTAAGAGAATTACTTCTCTTAACTAGTAATCTAGCATGTATACCAAAATGTTCCTTTAATAATTTAAAAATAAGCCTTGCTATTGCAGGGTTTTCAGTGGTTATTTGGAAGTTAACTTGTTTGTTTGATCCAAGTCCAATAGTTCCACTAACCTTCATTATAGCCGCCATTTCAGCCATGGCTTCCTTCTTACTCATGTCTGTAAATCTACAAATTTCATTTTTAACCTTAGACGAAAATGACATCATTCTACTCCTTATTCTGTTTATTTTCCTTAGAAATATTCAAGTAAATAGTAAGTCAATATACTAACCTTATCTACTTGTTTTATTTTCTTTAAGCTTTTGTGATAGATAAAAGTATTCCACTATTTTCTTCTTATCATTAAATAATTTTTTCTCCATAATTGTTTCTACTAAAATAGCTGCAAGCTTATCTGGATCATGTCTTATATAGCCTTTTCCAACCTCAACAAAGTCTCTCTTAATTACCCCTATGCCAAGTTTTTTAACTTCCTCTTCATTCATTTTAACCATGTTGGAATTATCATCAAGGTATTTTTGTTCAAGTTCACTACTTATTTTCCCTGTGTTTACTACCACATAATCAACAACCTTGCATTTAGCATGCTTGTTAATAGCCTTTATATGGTCTTTAACACCGTAGTTATCACTTTCACCTGGTTGAGTCATGATATTTGCCACATAAATTCTTATGGCTTTTGTTTTATCTAATGCATTTCTTATTTCACTTACTAACAAATTAGGAATAATGCTAGTATAAAGACTCCCTGGTCCTAGTATTACTGAATCTGCTTCATTTATAGCAACTAATGCTTCCTTAATTGCTCTAGCATCTTTAGGCTCTATAAAAACCTCATCGATAGCACTATTATTTTCTATCACACCATTTGGTATATTAGATTCACCATCAATTATTATTCCATTTTTAAGCTTTGCCTTTAAAATCATATTATCTAAAGTAACTGGAATAACTCTTCCTTTTACTGCTAATACCGAACTCATCTTTTGAACAGCTTCTTCAAAATTATTTGAAATTCCATCCATTGCTGCTAAAAATAAATTACCAAAACTCTGGTCCTTTAATCTTCCATCTTTAAATCTATATTGCAATAACTCCTCCATAAGTGGCTCCGTCTCTGCTAAGGCTAACATACAATTTCTAATATCCCCCGGTGGAAGAATACCTAAATCTTCTCTTAAAACCCCAGACCCCCCACCATCGTCTGCTACTGTAACTATTGCAGTTATATTATTGGTATATTTTTTTAATCCCCTGAGCATTGTTGATAAACCAGTGCCTCCACCAATTACTACAATTTTAGGTCCTTTAACAAGTACCCTCTTTTCATATATCAAATCCCCTAGTTTCTTTGAATTAATAGCTACATCTAAATTTCCTGTATTTACGAGTATAATGAAAAATTTAATGATTTGAAGTATAGCTATATATATTATTAAAGCTCCAATGACTATCATAAATATTGAAAACCATATATTTCTCAAAGATAAATAGGTTTTATTTATTATTTCAACAATCCCAAAAGCTAAAATGGAGCTACCTAAAATACCTAGAAGGATCCACCTTTTTATATTAATTCCAGGTGCAAGCAACCTACTAAGTATCATAGTTTAATGTCACCTCTATTCACATCTTCATATATGTCTCTGTGATCTATATTAACGTTATAGCCATTATGCTCAAGTATTTCGTAGATCCTATTAGCTATGGCAACAGATCTATGTCTTCCCCCTGTACATCCTATAGAAACTATAAGTTGTCTTTTTCCCTCTGATTTATAATTTGGAATCAGGAACTGTAACATATCCTGAAGTTTCTCAATAAATACTTTAGTTCCATCAAAATCTAATACATAATCGCGAACAGGTTTATCATTACCAGAATACTGTTTAAGCTCTGGTATATAATATGGATTCGGCAAAAATCTAACGTCAAACACTAGATCTGAATCCACAGGTATTCCATATTTAAATCCGAACGAAAGCACAGTTATAATAAGCTTAGTTTCTATTTGACCTTCCTCACCATAAATGTTATTTATTTCTTCTGTAAGTTCTCTTGCAGAAAGTTTTGACGTATTAATTATATGGTCAGCACGCTCGCGTACATCCTTTAGTTTTCGTCTCTCAGTTGCAATACCATTTAAAACTCTTCCCTCTGGTGCTAAAGGATGTTTTCGTCTTGATTCTTTATATCTTTTAACAAGTACTTTATCTGAGGCCTCTAAAAATAATATCTCATACTTGTATCCTTCTTCTTTTAGGTACGCTAAGCTTTCAAATATATCATCAAAAAACTTTCCACCCCGAATATCTATAACTAGAGCAATTCTATCTATATTTCCGTTAGATTGATAACATGCCTCTGCAAATTTTGGAATTAATAAAGGTGGCAAATTATCCACACAAAAAAATCCTAAATCCTCAAGATTTCGTACAGTTTGTGTTTTCCCAGCGCCTGATAACCCTGTCAATATAACAAATCTCATTAAAAAATCCCCCCTCTACAAAAATAATCAATTCCCATTATCAATCAGTTGATTTTAAAGGTTTATTTATCACATTATATTAATGCAATATCACTTTTTTATTATAACACATTTAGAGATATGCACCATAAAAAAATACACAGAAGCTTAACTTACTGTGCATTTTAAAATATTATTTATCTTCTCCCCAAATTTTTACTTCAGTACTAAGTTCTACCCCATATTCTTCTTGTACTTTATGCTGTACAAGCTTTATTAAATCTAAAATATCCTTTGCACTGGCATTTTCTTTATTAATAATAAAACCAGAATGTTTCTCAGACACTTGAGCATCTCCAACACAAGTACCTTTCAAATTACAATCTTGTATAAGTACACTTGCATAATGACCCTCCGGTCTTTTAAATGTACTACCTGCTGATGGGTATTCTAAAGGTTGTTTGTCACTTCTTCTTTTTGCAAGCACATCCATCCTTGCTTTTATAGTTTCCTTGTCCCCTTCATGGAGATTAAGAGTAACACTTATTACTGTATACCCATGTATTAAAATTGCACTACTTCTATAAGTCAGTTCCATTTCATCTTTAGTTAAAGTTAACAATTCACCGTTATTATCGATAGCTAATGTACTTTCAAGCACCATAGACATTTCACCATCATAGGCTCCTGCATTCATAGCTGCCGCGCCACCAATGCTGCCTGGAATTCCACTAGCAAATTCAATTCCTTTGAGTCCTTCATCTAATGCTACCATGGTAACATTGTATAGGCTAGCTCCACTTTGAGCAATTATCTTATTTCCTTTTACCTCAATTTTATTAAGATTAGATAATTTTATAACAACCCCGCGAATTCCACCATCACGTACAAGTAAATTAGAACCATTGCCTATTAAATAATAATCAACCTTATTTTCTCTGCAAATTTTTATAATTGCTTGAACTTCTAACGAATTTTCTGGAGTTACTAAAATATCAGCTGGTCCCCCTACTTTAAAAGAAGTATGGTTTTCCATTAGTTCATCTATCTTTATATTCTCTTTAAGTGTTACTTTATTTATTTGTTCAATCAGCTTAGCATATCGCATTATATTCTACTCCTTGAAATATTAATATATTTATATACTTACATATCATAAATCATAAAATTATGTATGGAAGTTATAGTTCTTTTAGTTTACCCTTTTTCTTAAATTATTTCAACAGTTTATATACATCATTATTATCAGCGTTACATCTGTGACTATTTACTGTTTTTGAAATATTCTATAACACATTCTACAGACTTACTATCCATAGAGGGGGTATCCACTAGTTCCACTCTGCTTGCAACTTTTATATTATCAACACTACCAAACTTCTTTAGTAACTCCCGTCTTCGCTTTCCACCTATATTAGGTATATTATCTAATATAGAATATAAAGTTCTTTTGTCTCTCAAAGTTCTGTGATAAGTAATAGCAAATCTATGCACTTCATCCTGTATTCTAGTAATCAAATGCATACTTTGAGAATTACTTTTCATATTGAACTCTATATTATTATATATTAAACCTCTAGTTTTGTGCCTATCATCCTTAACCATTCCACATACTGGTATATTAATATTAAGATTATTTAAAACCTCTAACGCCACATTAACCTGTCCTTTTCCACCATCCATAAGAATTAAATCAGGAAACATACAAAACTTACCTTTACTTAACTCTAGATTTCTCTCTTTTATTTTTTCCACTTCTTCTAATCCACGAATAAATCTTCGCTCTAAGATTTCACGCATACTATCATAATCATTAGCTCCTATCACAGATTTTATTTTAAACCTTCTATAATCACTGCTTTTAGGTTTTCCATCTTCAAAAACCACCATACTACCTACAGAATCCACACCCATTATATTTGAAATATCATAAGACTCAATTCTCTCAGGTATTTCGTCAAGTTCCAATAATTCTACAATTTCCTGCAGTGCTATTTTATGAATTACCTTATCCTGCATGTCCTTTAATTTGAAATTCTCAAGAGTTATCTTAGCATTATTTTCTACCATTTCAAGTGTTTTTTTCTTTTCTCCCTTTTGAGGAATCTTAATCATAACTTTCGATTCCTTTTTGGAACTAAGCCACTGCTCCAGAATCTCTACCTCATTTATAAATGGAACATATATTGTTTTCGGAATAAAGGCCGTAGCCCCATAGAATCTTTTTATAAATTCTTCAATAAGTTCGGATGGTACCTGGTCTGCTTCATCATTTAGAATAAAATGTTCACGTCCCACTATTTTACCATCTCGAAGGAAAAACACCTGAAGGCAAACATCTTTTTCATCCATATATATATTAATAAAATCTTCATTCTCACAATTTCCTATTATAATTTTTTGCTTCTGATTTATTTTATCAATTGCCATTATTTTATCACGAAACACTGCAGCTTTTTCAAATTCTAAGGCTCCTGATGCACTTTCCATTTTTAGCCTTAGATCATCTTTTATATTTTTGTCTTTTCCTGTCAAGAGTGCAATTGTACCTTTTATAATTTTCCCGTAATCTTCTCTGCAGATATACCCTGCACAAGGAGCTTTACAAAGCCCAATATGATAATTTAAGCAAGGACGGGTAGAACTAAGTCCCTCTTTAATAGTTCGCCTACACGTCCTAAGTGGGTATATTTGTTTTATAAGTTCAATAGTACTATATACAGCAGCTGAATCTGTGTACGGTCCAAAATATTTCCCTCCGTCATTCGCTATGTTTCTAGTTACAAAAACCCGTGGGAATTCCTCATTTATTGTTATCTTTATAAAGGGATAGTGTTTATCGTCTTTGAGTAATATATTGTATCTTGGACTATATCTTTTAATAAGATTACACTCGAGTATTAAAGCCTCCATCTCTGAATCCATTACTATATACTCAAACTCAGATATGTTTTTAACCATAGCCTTCACTTTTACAGAATGATTTTTTGAGCTCTTAAAATATTGCCTTACTCTATTTTTTAATATTTTAGCCTTCCCCACATATATTATTTCACCAAGATGATTTCTCATAAGATATACTCCTGGGGCGTCTGGAAGACTCTTTAATTGATATTCAAAATCAAACATAATGTAATGCCCCCTTTAATATATAATAAATTATTTATAAACAACATATATAGCCATAATTATGACCTTTCAGTTAAATTTCCCGGGCAATTTATTGCAAATTGCTACATATATCATGTTACTTATGACATCATTCGTTTTACCTGTCACCATATCTAATTATAATACTAATTAAATCACCACCTGTGATGCTGTAATATCAACGACTTCAGAAGAAAATTTATATTTCCACCGGAGTTTTCTCTTTATTATAGTATGGAACTCCCACCTTTAGAAGTGGGAGACTTTCCTTTTAAAATGTCGTTAAGTGTTTTTATACAAAATATAAAGTCAAATATTGTTACAATATTTGACTTTATACTATTAACATTATGTACATGTTTTCACATGTTTTTAATAACTAACAAACATATGCAGAATGTTTTATTGCAAATAGGTGCTAACAAGTTTTCTGGTTATCTCAGCAGCTAATTCGCCACCTTGCCCACCATCCTCTACAATTACCGATATGGCAATTTGAGGATCATCGTAAGGTGCAAATCCAGTAAACCAAGCATGTGGTGCCTCTTGTTTGCTAGGGTCATCATGGTCTGCCGTGCCTGTTTTTCCACTAACCAATATACCTGAAAGAGCTGCACCTTTGCCTGTACCCCCGGACACTACCGCCCTCATTAAGCCCTTCATGGTCGAAGCATTTTCCTTCGACATCACTTGTCCTAGTTGTTTAGGTTGTAATTTTTCTATTGATTTACCCTTACTACTTAATATTTCTTTAACAAGCATTGGTTCCATCATAATACCATCATTAGCAACGGTACTTACAACTAATGCCATTTGCATAGGAGTAACTAAAACTCCCGCTTGACCTATAGCACTTTGCGCAATATTACCTTTTTCATAACTTTTATAGCTTGGAAATACACTATTTTCAACAGTTAAACCTATTGTTGGAATATCTTTATTAAAATAAAATTTTTCTGCTGTATTCTTTAATGCCTTATTTCCTAAATCAAGACCTAAAGACCCGAAAAACACATTACTAGAATGCATATAAGCAGATTTAAAATCTATATTTCCAAAAGACTCACCTTGAAAGTCTCCCAAAAGTCTTGTTCCATTGACAACTAAACTTCCATTATCATTTTTGCTACTATTATAAACATTTGGAATATTTTCTAAAGCACTTGTTGCAGTAACAGTTTTAAATGTAGACCCTGGTGGATACAGCCCAGATACTGCTCTATTAAGGAGTGGCATATCTTTATTGTCATTTATACTCTTCCAATCTTTATCCAAATTATTAGGATCATAAGAAGGCTTCGAAACCATTGCTAATATTTCCCCAGTTTTAGGATTCATAGCCACAACTGATCCTCTATGATCACCTAAAAGATTGTAAGCCTTGTTTTGTAATTTAGAGTCAAGTGTAGTTCTTAAACCATTACCAACCTTTTGCTCAGTGTCTTTACTAAAAAAAGCAAATTTTGAAAGTGACGCATCCCCATCACCCATAAGCTCACCATCATATTTTTTTTCAAGGCCCGTAAGTCCATATATAGGATCCATATAACCTATAGCATGAGCAAATGCTGCTCCCTTCAAATAAGTTTGTTTCTGAGACGTTTCGCTCAATTTCGTACTTTTTGTTAATGCCATCATATTCTTATCGTAAATCGTTCCTCTTAATACCTTATTGCGCTCAGCCCATAACCTCTGGTTAAAAGTACTAGTTACAGCTGATTCACTCTTAAACATATATAAATAAGTTATGTAGGAAATTAAAACAATAAAAAGTATTAAAAACACCATCATGACCTTTTTTATATTAATTACAAAATCATTCATAACTTCGACCGTCCTCCGAAATTTTTTGAAGTATACCTAATGAAAAGAAAGTTATTATCATAGAGCTTCCACCATAACTAACTAATGGTAGAGTTATACCTGTAAGTGGAATAGCTCCAACTACTCCCCCTACTATAACTAATACTTGAGCAGCTAACATTGTACTATACCCCACCGCAAGTAATCTCGTAAAATTATCTTTACTATAAACTGGTACTCTCATACACCTATAAAACAACAAAAAGTATAAAATAAGAATAGCAAACCCAGTAAGAAGTCCCATTTCCTCACAAACTGCTGCAAAAATAAAATCTGTGTTAACTACGGGAACCATTTTAGGATATCCAAGCCCAAGACCTGTTCCGAAAAGGCCACCGGAAGCAATAGAAATTAAAGATTGCACTACTTGAAGGCCTTCATTGTGACCATATTTCCATGGGTCACTCCAAATCATAAACCTTAGGCGCACGTGTCCAAATAATTTGTAACTTATAAATGCACCCATAATAAAAAGTAATAAACCTACTAATACATATTTAAAATTTGAGGTAGCAATATATAACATTGTTATTGAAATCATAAAAAATAAAAGGGCTGATCCCAAATCCTTTTGAATAACCATAAATCCAAGTGAGAGCATAACTACAATTCCAGGCTCAATTAAGGCCTTAATTTTTATTAGCTCTGACTTTCCCTGAAAATTTTCCCCATAATATTGTAGTGCCGCTGCTAAATATGCCACCAAAGTTAGTTTAGCAAATTCTGTTGGTTGGAAACTGAATCCAGCAATACTTACCCAGTTTTTAGACCCATAAGTCGGATTCGCCAATATACTTCCCAAAGACATAAGTATAAGAGTACATATCATGTAAACATACTTGTACTTTCCGAATTTTTTTAAACTTGGGAAAAGCACTACCACTAAAATGAATACAGCAATGCCTACGGTATACCATATAAGTTGTTTAAGCGCAGTAGGAGAGTCTAACCTATATAATATTCCCATGCCTATAACTGCCAAAACATTTGAAAATAGTAAAATATATTTATCACCATCCGGAAAAAATCTTCTTATAATAAAATGAGAATACGCAAAAATCAAGCATATTATTACACCCATTATTAGTGCGCCTTTATCAAATGACCCTTTCCCAATAAAATACATATTCAGAAACAAAATTATGCATAAAAGATAAGTATACCTTAGAAGCTTCCTCTCTTCTTTTATACTTTCCATACTATCACCTCTTAATCATCACCTACGCCGCATATATCAACTAAAGTGCTGTAATATTAACCTATAACTTTAAAAACCGAAGTTCCAATTTTAATTTCGTCACCTTTTCTTAGACCCACCTTATCATTTACCTTCTTGTTATTTTTTAAGGTACCATTAGTACTTCTCAAATCTTCCAATATGTAGTCTGTATTTTTTAAATATATCCTTGCATGCTGAGACGATACGTACTTGTCACCCAAAATTAAAAGATTATCTCCCTTTCTTCCTATGGTAAGTTCATCGTTTAGAGGAATGACTGCACCAACTCTCAAATTAAAATTTTCTCCTCTTTCCATAACTTCAAGACCCATAGTTTTTCTCACTATCGGTTTCTGCTTTGCACCACCTTTTATGTCCTTATACATTATTTTCAAAGCAAATATTATTATAATGTAAATAATCGCTATAATTGCAAATCTCATAATTAAGCTTATCTTAGCCATAATGCACTTTCTCCTCTTTAAAAAATAATCAAAGACTAGCATCTTAATATGCTAGCCTTATATGAATTATAACATTTTTTTCAGATATTGTCCTGTATATGACTTTACATTTAGAGATATTTCTTTTGGAGTTCCTGTGCACAAAATAGTACCTCCCTTATCTCCACCCTCAGGACCTAAGTCTATAACATGGTCTGCACACTTTATAACATCTAAATTGTGCTCAATCACAACTACTGTATTCCCTGATTCTACTAGCCTTTGAAGTATTTTAACAAGTTTGCTAACATCATCAATATGAAGTCCTGTAGTAGGCTCATCCAAAATATAGAATGTTTTACCTGTACTTCTCTTGGATAACTCAGAGGCAAGTTTAATTCTTTGAGCCTCACCACCAGATAACTGCGTTGAAGGTTGCCCAAGTCTAACATAACCGAGGCCAACGTCCATTAATGTTTGAAATTTACTATAAATTCTTGGAATATTCTCAAAAAACTTTACAGCTTCCTCAACAGTCATGTTTAAAATTTCGTCAATATTCTTTCCTTTATACTTAACCTCTAAAGTTTCCCTATTATATCTTTTTCCTTTACAAACTTCGCAAGGCACATATACATCAGATAAAAATTGCATTTCTATTTTAATTATTCCATCACCGTGGCAAGCCTCACATCTTCCACCCTTTACATTAAAGCTAAATCTACCTGGCTTATAGCCTCGCACCTTTGCTTCTGAACTCATTGAGAACACATCTCGAATAACATCAAAGACCCCTGTATATGTAGCTGGATTAGATCTTGGAGTACGCCCAATAGGTCCTTGGTCAATATTTATAATTTTATCTATGTTTTCTGATCCTAAAATATCTTTATGAAGCCCTGGATTCTTTTTAGATTTATTCACCTTTTTATTAAGACCTTTATATAAAATTTCATTTACTAAGGTGCTCTTTCCAGAACCTGAAACACCAGTGACTGCAGTAAATACGCCTAAAGGGAACTCCACACTAACATTCTTAAGGTTATTTTGCCTAGCATTAAGTATTTTTATACACTGTCCATTAGATTTTCTAGTTTTCTTCGGAACATCAATTTTCTTTCTGCCACTTAAATATTGGCCTGTGATTGATCTCTTACAGTTTTTAACATCTTCAATTGTTCCTGCAACAACAATTTCTCCACCATGTTCTCCAGCTTCTGGCCCAACATCTACAATAAAATCTGCCGCCTTCATTGTATCCTCATCATGTTCTACAACAATTACTGTATTACCTATATCTCTTAAATGCTTTAATGTTTTAATAAGTTTATCATTATCTCTTTGATGAAGACCAATACTAGGCTCATCTAAAATGTATAAAACGCCCATTAAACTAGAGCCTATCTGAGTTGCTAGTCTTATTCTCTGTGCTTCTCCACCGGACAATGTAGCCGCTGATCTAGCTAAACTTAAATAATCAAGCCCTACATCTTTTAAAAAATTCAGTCTGTCATTAATCTCTTTAAAGATTTGATTAGATATAATTTTATTTTTTTCTGACAATTCAATATCTTTTAAGAATGTTACTTCGTCTATAATTGACAATTGGCAAAACTCACTTATATTCTTATCACCAACTGTTACCGCTAGTGCCTCTGGGCTTAATCTTGCGCCCTTGCACTTAGGACATGCATTATCACCCATATATTGTTCAACATCTCTTTTTATATAATCTGAAGAGGTTTCAAAATATCTTCTTTTTAAATTGTTTATAATGCCTTCATAAGCATGATTAAACGTGCCTGATCTATACTCCTTAACATACTCTACTTTAACTTTCTCTCCATTAGTTCCGTATAATAGCATTTTAAGAGTTTCTGGATCATAATCCTCTATAGGTGTATCTAAACTAAACTTATATTTTAAACTCAGAGCCCTAAGTACCGAAAAAGTCCAAGAATCTTCCTTAAGACTACCTTCACCAAAAGACATAATAGCACCATCTTTAATGCTCTTACCTCTATCCGGTATTATCAAATCCTCGTCAATTTCCATAAGTGTACCAAGCCCATCACAAGTATCACACTTACCAAACGGTGAGTTAAAAGAAAACATCCTAGGTGCCAATTCCCCAAGGCTAATTCCACAATCTATGCAAGCGAAATGCTCACTAAAAAGTATATCTTCTCCATCTTTAATGCTAGCGATAGCAGTACCCTCTGCTAGTTTTAATGCACTCTCTAAAGATTCGGAAAGTCGACTGCGAACTTCCTGCTTTACGGAAATTCTATCTATTACTATCTCTATACTATGCTTCTTGGTTTTTGCGAGCTTTATTTCTTCTTCCATAAGCTCTACAGTAGTACCATCTATTCTAGCACGAACAAAACCATTCTTTTTAATATTTTCTATTACCTTTATGTGCTCACCCTTTTTCCCTCTTATCACTGGTGCTAATATTGAAATCTTAGTTTTCTCTGGCATATCCATTATTCTATCTACCATTTGGTCTACAGTCTGCTGAGAAATTTCCTTACCACATTTAGGACAATGAGGAGTTCCTACCTTAGCATAAAGCAGTCTCAAATAATCATAAATTTCAGTTACAGTACCCACTGTAGAACGTGGGTTTCTATTAGTAGTTTTCTGATCTATAGAAATAGCAGGGGAAAGCCCCTCAATGTACTCAACATCGGGCTTATCCATATTTCCTAAAAACTGCCTTGCATAAGCTGATAATGACTCAACATATCTCCTCTGACCTTCTGCATATAATGTATCAAAAGCAAGAGATGATTTACCAGATCCCGAAAGTCCAGTAAACACTACAAACTTATCTCTCGGTATCTCCAAATCAACATTTTTTAAATTATGAACCTTAGCGCCCTTTATAAAAATCTTATCCCTCATGGTTATCTCCTCTGTATTTAAATAGTTATATGTTTTTAATCTGCTTCTTTAGTTTGTATATTATATCTCTAAGCTCAGCAGCTCTTTCAAAATGTAAATCTTTAGCTGATTGCTTCATTTCATTCTCATACTTATCCATTAACTTTTTAGTCTCTTCATAATTTGCACTCATTGCAGCTTCGAGAGTTTCATATACCTCTTTATCCTCAGCTACTGTTATAGATCCGATAACTTCCCTTATATCTTTAACAATAGTGGTTGGCGTAATACCGTGCTCTTCATTATAATCCATCTGAAGTTTTCTACGCCTTGTAGTTTCATCCATAGCTTTTTTCATGGATTTCGTAATCTTATCAGCATACATTATTACTTTACTCTCTGAATTTCTTGCAGCTCTCCCTATTGTTTGAATTAATGAGGTTTCAGAGCGCAAAAATCCTTCCTTATCTGCATCGAGTATTGCAACAAGTGCCACTTCTGGAATATCTAACCCTTCTCTTAAAAGATTTATGCCTACTAACACATCAAAGGTTCCAAGCCTAAGATCTTGAATTATTTTCATTCTTTCTATAGTATCAATATCTGAATGTAGATAGGTTATTTTCATATCCATTTCTCTAAAATATTTAGTCAAATCCTCTGACATTTTTTTCGTAAGGGTTGTAACTAAAACCCTAAATCCTTTTTTTATTGTATCCTGAATACTAGCATATAAATCATCTATCTGTCCTTTAACTGGCCTTATAACAATTTCTGGATCTAATAACCCTGTAGGTCTAATTACTTGCTCTGCGATATTTTCACTATGCTCTTCTTCATAACTACTTGGTGTAGCACTTACAAAAATTGTTTCATTCATACTTTCCTCGAACTCTTGAAATGTTAGAGGTCTATTATCATAAGCTGACTTAAGCCTAAACCCATAATCAATTAAATTAGTCTTCCTTGATTTATCTCCTCCAAACATAGCCTTAACCTGTGGAAGAGTTACATGACTCTCATCTATAAACATTAAATAATCATCAGGAAAATAGTGCATTAAAGTTTGAGGAGCTGTTCCTGCTGGCCTACCATCTAATATTCTAGAATAATTCTCAATGCCAGTACAATAACCAACCTCGCGCATCATCTCAATATCATAATTAGTTCTTTGCTTAATTCTTTGTGCCTCGAGTGCTTTGTCTTCCTCAATAAGCTCTTTAAGCCTTACCTCTAATTCTTCTTCTATTCGTGCTATACCAATCTCTAATTTATCTTTTGATGTGGCGAAATGGGAAGCTGGAAAAATAGAAACATGTTTTCTGGTTCCGATAATTTCTCCTGTAAGTGAATCAAAAACTCTAATCTTTTCTATTTCATCTCCAAAAAACTCTACTCTAATTCCTTCACTAGATGATGAAGCTGGGAATATATCAACAGTGTCCCCGCGTACTCTAAAGGTTCCCCGAATAAAATTAATGTCGTTTCTTTCATACTGTATATCTACTAAATGTCTTATTACTTCATTTCTATCCTTTTCCATTCCTTCCCGAAGGGATACTGTAAGTTTTTTATACTCCTCAGGGTTACCAAGTCCATATATACATGAAACTGAAGCCACAACTATAACATCATTACGCTCAAGTAATGCAGATGTAGCTGAATGTCTTAATTTATCTATATCATCATTAACAGATGAATCTTTTTCTATAAATGTATCGGTCTGTGCAACATAAGCCTCAGGCTGATAATAATCATAATATGACACAAAATACTCAACACAGTTATCAGGGAAAAATTCTCTAAACTCTGAGCAAAGCTGTGCCGCTAAGATCTTATTATGAGCAAGTACCAACGTAGGCTTTTGAACTCTTTCAATAATATTAGCCATGGTAAAAGTTTTACCTGACCCAGTTACCCCTTTAAGAGTTTGAAACTTTTTGCCCGCGTCAATACCTTTCACAAGGCTATCAATTGCCTGTGGTTGGTCCCCAGTGGGTTTAAACTTTGAATGTAACTTAAACTCATACATAAAATCACCGCCTTGTTTCCCTCTATATGAACATTTGTTCGTTACTTACATTTTAACTATAACTTTTTAATATGTCAATATCGTATTTCTTGTTTTGAATGCGTAATCTTTAATATCATTTTATTCTCATTCAAAATTCCTAAAAGCTTAGTAATAATTGTGCCTCATAACAAAAGTTACTAATTTACAAAATGTAAACAGAATATACATCATATTGACACCCTTTTGATATTAACAACGGCTATTATTACAATATAGAAATATAATAATAATTAGTGAGGAGAAATTAAATGAAAATTATATCTTTTAAAACAAAAATGATATCAGGCTTACTTACAGGAGGAATCCTTTTATCATCTGTTAGTACAACTTTTGCAGCAACTTCTAACTCATTAACCATTAATAGAAAGGCACCCTTAGCAAATGAATGTAAAAAAGTAGATACTGAAATAAATCAAAATATAGATGCAAATTTAAAAAACCTTATAACTAGTAACACTATAACCCAAGATGGAGCAAACAAAATTAAAGATGTTTTAAATAGAACCGAAGGTTCAAAAAAAACAATTTCTGAGAAAACTAAAACTATAACTGCGAAGGAGAATCAAATATACATTAATAGTAATAAAATTAATAATATAAATCCTCTGACATCCCTTGTAAGCAATGGAACTATAACTCAGGCTCAAGCTGATAAAATTATTATTAAGCAGCTAAATCTATACCAGTCGAGAATGTTACATAGTTTCCTTTGAATAAGTTTGGAATTACCTTTCAATTTTTACTTCTAGAAAATAAAAAAAATAAAACTATTTTATTAACAATTCTTACATCGAACTGTTAAAAACCTCTGCAAAGCATTTAGATATAATACTTTACAGAGGTTTTATGTTTTAAAATGTAAGAATATTCTTGATGTTAACCTTCATGGGACACTTAATGGAAATTTATGTATCCATTTCATCTGCATTGTACATAGGAGAAACATTATCCAGTTTTAAGTTTAAAATTCAACATCTTCGACAATGCATTAACATCACCTTTAAATGGGAAGCAAAGTAATTTGTTTTCACTATCCAAAATCATAAAGAATGGTGTGTCTTGTTCAGGAATTATTATATAAACATCATTTACAACTGTATTTAACCATTTCCCCTGTACTTTAACAGCAGGGTAAAGTGGTACCCTGATTGCATAGCCATCATCAGTAAGAGGATTACTCTTGCCATAGATAGCATCCACATCCTTTATCCACTTTGTAACCATATTATGAATTTCCGAATTTAACTCAACCACTTTAACTACCTTTTCTTGCTTTGGGTCAAAAATTTCAACATACTTAAATTCTTCAGCAAAAATAACTGTTGAATGTAATAGTATAATAAATAAGAATATAATTGCTACTAATTTTTTTTTCATAAACATCACCCATTTATTAATCTTCCCTTAATAAATGTAGTTATGTTGTCGAAATGTATATAATTAAAATAAATTTATTTAAATAATAAATTATAATCCATTATGTAGATTTAAATTAGTTTTTTATAAAACAACATTTATAAATATGTCATTATCTCTTTATATTTTGCATATTAACAGCACCTTAACATTAACAGCTTAATGCTGATTTTTAAGTTTATACTTTTTCTTGGAGAATACCAACAAAAGTATATAAAAATCTCCCATATTAATACGCTTCGGCATTTATGGCAGCGGGTAATTTATATCTTTTTCTTTGAGAATGCTAATAAAAGTATATATTGCGTAGAATGCGTTTGAATAAGCCTTAGTAATTCTTAATTTATTATATTTTCAGTTACGTAAAGAAAAACGCATGTTTGAGCGAAGCGAGTTTGCGTTTTTTAGCAACTGGAAATAAAATAGATTTTAGAATTACTTAGCGAAATGAACGCATTTTAGCAATATATACTTTTCATAATAACATTCTCTAAGAAAAATTTAGTGCTTATCATTATCTTCGTCTTTGTCTTTGTCTTTGTCTT
>DHIM01000228.1:5470-8289 GCA_002403785.1 Clostridium sp. UBA4746 | reverse complement strand
TCTTTGTCTTTGTCTTTGTCTTTATCTTTGATTTTCAATTTGTCCAATACATCTTTAAAAGTTTCATCATTCACTTTTACTATAGTGGTATCTTTAGGTACCTCCCTCGGTACAATTACTATTCCTAGTCTTTTGTTCTCGGCCATATTACTATATTTGGTATCTCTTAAATCTCCAGAAGGCTTTTTAATCTTAAAAGAAAGTGAATTAAAGTTTCCTTTAATAATGTTAAAAATTTCTTCTTCAGCCTCTATTTTTTTATCATTAACCATCATAATCAAGTCTCCACTTTCAATTCCCATTTGGAAAGCAGGAGATTTTGGAGCTACTGCAAGCACCATAATTCCATCATCACTACTAACATATTTAGGTTTTAAAGTGAGTTCCATATGCTTTTCTAGTTGTAACATTGCTTCATGAATTACTGCCGCAAATATTAAAATAAACACTTGATAACCTACTCCGAGTACCGCGAGTCTTGATATTGCAGTTAACAGTATTCCATAGACCATTATTAAAGCACCTGAAGTAAGTGTTTTCTTTCTCTTACTTTTAGTAAAGGTTATACCGCTATAACCTATTACTCCATACAAAGCAATAGACGCTATAACCGAATTTTTAACTATTCGCTGGACTATATCCCCTTGTATTAAATGCCTCCACTCAGGAATCATAATGCTCTGTCCAACCATTAAATCTGATGTAGTTGCGCTTAAAAGTATAAGCAAAGCTACTGGTAATGCCCAATATCTTTTTAAGGCGAAACCACCAATGATTTTATCATCTCTGTTAGTAAACACAGGAATAGCTCCTCTTGAACCATCTATCATTACTAAAATTCCCTCTATAATATGCAATATTCCAACCAATGTCATTAAGGTCAGGATATCTATGTTTATAATATTTAGTTGTGGCCTATTTAATGAAACGGCTGCATATTTAAACAATAGGCTTGCTAATCCTAAAACTGCACCAGAATATGAAAAACAAATAAATCTAGGCTTAAATGCCATAAAGAATAATGACACCATAAACAATAAATAAATATTTGAATTCTCATCAAAAACTAGTCCTGAAAATGTAAAAATTAGACTTGCTACAGCCCCAGCAAAAATTCCTATTACAATTTGAGATATAGTTAGTTCAAAAGGTGAATCCAAACTCTCTCCCATAATCATTTTTTGCATAGCAGCTATTTTTTTGTTTTTATTATAAAAAATTAATGCAATCATCATTAAAATAAACGCATTTGAAGGGTCTGCAATTGCATAAGCAACTGCTCTCAAAGTATGTATTGCAATTTCCATTGACTAAAATTCTCCTTCCTTATTACTATCAAACACGTTATATTTGAAACATCACAAAAGTAAAAGTATTAGTTATCCCATATGGAATAAAAATGTTGTTAAAAACCAAGTATCTACCAAATTTCTTGGTAGATACTCGGATAAATCTCCCTATGTTATTACTTGATTTTGTCCTTAGCTAGTTCTAAAGCTTTTTTAAACTGAGGATCCGTAGTTCTATCATATGCTTTTTCTTTAAGCGCTGTTGGATAAACAACAGCAACTGTTGGTTTTATACCAATATGCTGTATGTTTTCACCATTCGGAGTATAGTATTTTGATATAGTAACTTTTAATGCAGTACCATCATCAAAACCATCTACACTTCTGTAAAGCATAGTTTGAACAATACCCTTACCAAAAGTTTTTTCTCCCACTAAAGTACCAATTTTATAGTCCCTTATAGCTCCTGAAAAAATTTCTGATGCACTAGCTGATCCCGCATCTGTTAACACCGTTAATGGCATTCCTATAGCAATACCACCTTTAGATTTATATTCCGTCTTTTTCTTGTTTTTATCTATTGTATATACAATAACCTTCCCTTTAGGTACAAAATTAGAGGTTAAATCTACACATTGATCTAAAAGTCCACCAGGATTTCCTCTTATATCAACTATTAAACTTTTCATTCCCTGGCTTTGTAATTCTGCTAATTTTTTATTGAAATTTTTACTAGTATTTTCATCAAACATTGTAAGGTTAATATATCCAACCTTATTTGCTAACATTTCACCTTTAACCGTTACCAAATCAATGGTAGCACGTTTCATGTTCACCACAAAGCTACCTTTTCCTTTTCTATTAATTGTTAAGGAAACCGCTTCATTATCCTTGCCTTTCATCATTGTAACAGCTTTTTCTAGTTCTTTGCCAGATACTTCTGTTTTATTAACCTTTTCTATAATATCTCCAGAAAGTAATCCTGCTTTTTTAGCTGGTGATCCATCAAAAGGTGCAATTACAACTATATTATCGTCCTTAACTCCTACTTGCAAGCCAAGTCCAGTATATGTTCCTTCTGTTTGAGTATTAAAATCTGAAAACTCTTTTTTGTTCATGAAAACTGTATATGGATCTTTTAGGGAATCAGTCATGCCTTTAATAGCACCTTCTACTAAAACATCATCATTAATTGCACCATCATAATACTCATATAGTTTGTTTCTTACTAAAAATAGTTTTTGGAATTTTAATACTTGATTATAAGCCTCTCTTCCAATTAATACCTTTCCATTAGGGAGTCCTAAGGAAATTTGATTTGATACAAATAAAGTTATACAATTTGTAACCAAAACCAAGACTATAATCCATACAATCATTTTTCTTTTTTTTGCTTTCGGTATTTCATTACCATTCTTTACAACTTTATATTTATTTTCATCACCCATTTTATACACCTCTTTGCAATTCTCTATATATTATTATGTAAATATAAGAATTTTATAACACTAATATTAAATAAACATATTA
>DHIM01000228.1:2677-5308 GCA_002403785.1 Clostridium sp. UBA4746 | reverse complement strand
ATTAAGAATTTTCTTATTGATATAGAGCTTCCTATAGCTCCAATAACCAATCCGCCCAACATAAATTGCCATAAAGTAGTACTTAATATAAAATGGGGGTTCATAAGCGTGATTCCGAGTACTGCACTAGTATACTTTTCGAAAACTAGTTTGTAAGCATAATATAGTACCCCAGTAGAAATAATTGCTCCTGACATACCAAGTATCATACCTTCAATAATAAATGGCCATCTAATAAACCAATCAGTAGCACCAACAAATTTCATTATACCTATTTCTTTTTTTCTAGAGTATACCGTAAGCTTAATTGTATTTCCTATTAAGAATAAAGAAACGCTTACTAAAATTATAAATAATACAAGACCAATTATTTTAAGAGTATCTGTTATTTTTATAATTTTATCAACAACTTCTCTAACATCCTTAACCTTGTCTATACCTTTTAGCCCATTAGCTGCTTTAACTACATTACTTACAACCTCTGGATTATCAACTTTTACTACATATGCATTCGGAAATGGGTTCTGCTTTTCAAATCCTTGTACTAATGATTTATCATCTGGTCCAAATTGCTGCTTTACCTTGTTTAGTGCATCGCCCTTATCTTCAAACTTAACCTCTGAAACTCCTTGAACTTTACTTACTGCTCTTTCTATTGCTGATTTATCTGATATTGTTACACTATCCTTAAGATAAATTTTTACCTCTAATTTAGCACCTAATTCTTGAACTCCTGCATTAACATTAAAAACTATTAATAAAAACACCCCTAAAATAAATAAAGTAGCTGCAACTGTAGCCACCGAGGCCATACTAACGGTTTTATTTCTTTTTAAACTTTTTAAAGCATCAATAATAAAATATTTAACTGTACTAATCTTCATAACCGTATCTTCCCCTTTGCTCATCTCTAACTAGAACACCTTTTTCTATAGCAAGTACCCTCTTTTTCATAGAGTCTACTATATTCTTTGCATGTGTTGCCATAAGCACTGTAGTACCAGCCTTGTTAATATCATTTAAAATATCCATAATACCTAATGCAGTTTCAGGGTCTAAATTCCCTGTTGGCTCATCCGCTATTAGCAAAGTAGGATTATTTACTATAGCCCTCGCAAGTGATACTCTTTGTTTCTCTCCACCAGAAATCTCATTAGGAAAAGCCATATGTTTTTTAGATAATCCAACTAAATCTAAAACATAAGGTACTTTTTTTCTAATATCTTTTGCAGAACATTCTGTTACCCTAAGTGCAAAGGCCACATTTTCATAAACATTTAATGTTTCAATTAATCTAAAATCTTGGAAAACCACTCCAATTTTTCTTCTATGATATGGTACTTTTTTTCTTGATAGTTTTGTTATATCCATATTGTTTATAATAATGTTACCTGTAGTTGGTTCTATCTCTTTTAATAGTATTTTAACAAACGTAGATTTACCAGCTCCACTTGGCCCTACAAGGAATACAAATTCCCCCTTTTCAATAGTTATATCAATATCTGACAATGCTATTACATTATTATCATAAATCTTAGTTACTTTCTTAAATTGTATCATATTCAACTCTCCTTACCCTGTTTATGTAATTCATTACAGTAAAATCACTAATAACATTATACCATAATGACTAGACCTGTAATAATTTTTTTTATAAAATTTTTGTGAATATTATTCAAATTTTACTAATTCATTTAGCATAAATTATATTAAATCTCTTCTTTAATTAAAAATAATATTACAATATTCTACACTATAATAACATAATTTTCAAATTTTTAGAGGTCACGACAAAAATAAGGGCATTAAATGCCCTTATCCATTCATTTTATAAACCTACACTAATTAAAAGTGCAGTATCTACTTTTTTCATATCTCCATCAGTCATATGACCAATTTTTTCTTTTAATCTTTTTTTATCTAATGTTCTTATTTGTTCCAGCAAAACTACAGAGTCTTTATTCAGACCATACTCTTCAGAAGAAATTTCAACATGAGTAGGGAGTTTTGCTTTATTTATCTGAGAAGTAATAGCTGCAATTATAATAGTGGGACTGTACTTATTACCTATATCATTTTGAAGTATAATCACTGGTCTAATCCCACCTTGCTCTGAGCCTACAACCGGACTCAAATCAGCATAAAATATATCTCCTCTTTTTACTATTGTTGTCATTTGACAAATCACTCTCCGAAAGCTTAACTTCGTATTCTTTAAAATCTTTGATATCAGTCTCAAAACCCATATTAGCTATTTTTAAATTTAACTCGGCCATTTCTAAATATCCTTGTTTCATTTCGTCCATATAATTAAGTTTTTTCTTTTCCTCAATATATAGTATTATAGCTTCCCTAATAAATTCACTTCTTTTTTTACAATCTTTCGCAAGTGCCTTATTAAATTCAATATAAAGTTTTTTTGAGAGGTTTATTACTAGTTTCTTTGAAGTTGACATAGAAAATTTAATACCTCCTATTTAGTAAAGCAACAATATGTATGAAATATATTATAATTCAACCTATGTCAATCTGTCAAAGAAATTATTCGTAATTTCGCCCTTTTTCAACAATTAATTTTACACATAAATAGTTTATTTTACATGTAAAAACTTTAATTCTACACATATTTCC
>DHIM01000228.1:0-2524 GCA_002403785.1 Clostridium sp. UBA4746 | reverse complement strand
TTAATTCTACACATATTTCCTTATTTTTACAACCTCATCTTGTTTAGTATATACTCTTGGCACTCGTTTACCTATCATGCAAACTACTTCATAACTAATAGTACCTATCAAATCACCTATTGTTTCTGCTGTAAATTTTTTATCTCCATCCTCACCTATAAGTATAACCTCATCTCCTACTTTTACTCCATCAATTTCAGTAATATCAATCATACACTGATCCATACAGATCTTACCTATTACTGGAGCAAATTCACCCTTTAAGATCACCTTTCCCTTCTCAAATAAAAGCCTTGTATACCCATCGGCATATCCAATTGGAAGTGTAGCTATAATACTTTCTCTCTCCGTTTTATACTTTCTTCCGTAACTTACGTATTCTCCGGGTGGCAGTGTTTTTATGTGTACTACATTTGTTTTTAAGGTCATTACAGGTTTTAAATCTATGTTCTCTTTATTTACCTCGTCAGACGGATAATAGCCATATATTATTATACCTGGGCGGACTGCCTCATAATGAGTTTCTGGCAAATCTATAATAGCAGCACTGTTTGCAATATGCCTCATCTTTATGTATACTTTTTTAGCTTTTAACTTTTCATAGAAATCATCGTATTTTTTAACTTGTTCATAAGTATATGTTTTATCTTTTTCATCTGCGGTCGAGAAGTGACAAAACATTCCTACTATAAGTATATTAGGCAACTTGCTTATATTATATACTTCTTCGGCACTCTCATCGTTCGGCAAATAGCCTATTCTCCCCATACCTGTATCTAGTGCTATGTGAATTTTAGCCATCTTATTTTCTTTTAGAGCCATCTTTGATAATTCACTTGCGAATTTATAAGAGTATACAGTTTGTTCAATGTTATATTTCAATAAATTATCAATTAAATTTGGTGGTGTAAACCCTAAAATCATTATTGGGCATTCTATACCTGAACGCCTTAGTTCCATCGCTTCGCTTTGAATCGCTACTGCTAACATATTTGCACCATTTTTGAGAAGCACTGGAGCCACATCCACCGCTCCATGTCCATAGGCATCTGCCTTTACAACAGCTATAATATTTTCACTCTTAGCAAGCCTTCTAATTTCTCTCATATTATGAGCTAGTTTATCTAAATCGATTTCTGCCCACACAGGCCTTAAATGTCTAAACATGACCCTCACCTCATTTGTTTATTGCAATTCACTTCATACTAACGAACTTTAAACACTGATGGTTCAATTTTTACGTTAGGAAGAAAATTGGTATATGTTATCGAAATTTTTTCTTTATTATTGGTATCATAAATAACCATTTTTTCTGGTAACATACTTTTATTATTAACATACAGCAATGCATTATTTATATTTTTGTTATTACCTGGAATAAATAAATTAATTACTGTGTATTCGATACCATTAATAGTCTTGGCAACATATTCTATTTTCTCATTTGTATATAATAATCCTATGTATTCACCAATAAAACTTAGTTTAAGGACTCCATCAAAATCCTTGGTCTGTACATACGACCTTCCATTGTTTTTGTCACTTACATAAATTTTGTTGTCGCTTTTATAAATAAACACTCTGTTTTTATTTAGCTCTAGTTTGTATCCACCTCCTTGCTGATAGGATTGTTTTGCCTTATAGTTAATTGTCTGTTTATCATTCTTTACATCCATACTCATATTCGTAGTATAACTTTCCATGTTTTTTAAATAAGTAGTAATATCATTAGTTTCCTTTGGTTTTTTATCACAGGAAGTTAATAGCATGGAACTTAAAATCAGTAAAAAACTTAATAGTAATAGTGCACTTTTTTTCATTGTTATCCTCCTAGCATTTCTCTAGAGATTCAATAACAATTATTAATTGTTATCTACTTCAACAACTCACTCTACTATTAATACTATTACTAATGGCTTCATACTATTACAATATTATTTAATTACACTGAAACAGGTTCTGTAGCTATTTGTTTGAACACTTCTTCAACTTTCTTATCAACTTCTAGTATAGCATAAGCTATGGCACTATCTTCCCCATGAGATATACTAAGATGTATATTGTATAGCCCTTCTTTTTTAGCTATTAACTTTGCTTTCCCTTTTAAAGTCACTATTGGTTTTCCAAGAGTTGTCCTGTCTATTTCAATATCTTTAAATTCAAAGCCTCTAAATCCTGTCCCTAATGCTTTCGCTACTGCTTCTTTAGCAGCAAATCTTCCAGCTATATATTCAGGCCTTAGATTTCTGCTTTTAAGATATTCTAACTCGGCGCTTGTAAAAATTTTCTCTAAAAATCTATCGTTGTTCTCTATAGCATTTTTTATACGTCTTATTTCAACTATATCGGTACCTACACCGAGAATCATAACTATCACTCCTACTTGTTAATTTATGTTTCCAATTTTAGTCCTATACTTTATGAAACACAAATTTAAACTTTATCATTATAAATCTATAATAATAATATAATAATATAATAAAATTATGATTATATATAGTTTTATTTTAGTTTTATTTTAGTT
>DHIM01000073.1 GCA_002403785.1 Clostridium sp. UBA4746 | reverse complement strand
TCTTCGTCGGCAGCGTCAGATGTGTATAAGAGACAGTAATAGAAGATATAAAGTATAATAACCCTTGCCCATTAAAATAAAGAAGCCAGAAACTTCTAATCATTTATAGATTAAAAATTTCTGACTTTTAATATAGCCTTTTTATCGTGAGTTTTTTGTACATACTACTACTAATTATTATTGATAAATACTGTGTGACAAACTATATTATTTTCATTATGGCATTATTAATTATAATTTGTGACAACAGTAATTATAACTCATAATATTTCTCTTATTCTACTGTTACTGATTTTGCGAGATTTCTTGGCTTATCAACATCGCAACCCTTTTGTATTGCCATGTAATAAGCTAATAATTGTAGTGGAATTACTGAAATTACTGGTGATAATATATCTATTACTTTTGGTATATAAGTTACGGAATGAACTGATTTTTCAATTTCAGTATGACCAACTGGCGCGAAAGCAAATACTTTTGCCCCTCTAGTCGATAATTCGCGTATATTACTTACCATCTTGCCAAATAGTTCCTCTTGAGTAGCCATTGCTATAACTATAGTTCCTTCTTCCATAAGTGCTATTGCCCCATGTTTTAACTCTCCTGCAGCATATGCATCTGAATGGATATAAGATACTTCTTTAAGTTTTAATGAACCTTCGAGTGCAACTGCATAGTCAAGTCCACGTCCTATGAAGAACATATCTTTGTGCATATAAGTTTTAGCTGTAAACTTCTGTATGGTCTCTTTGTCTTTTAGCATTTCCTCTGCTTTTTCTGGTAGTTCTAACATAGCTTTTTTAATTTCTTCAATTTCATCAATACTCATAGTTTCTTTATTCTGCGCAAAGAACAACGCTATTATATACATTGCTATAAGCTGAGTTGCATAAGCTTTAGTAGAAGCAACTGCTATTTCCGGTCCTGCCCACGTGTATAGTACATCATCTGCTTCTCTTGAAGCAGCACTACCTACAACATTAGTTACAGCTATAACCCTTGCCCCTTTTTCTTTTGCAAGTCTTAAAGCAGACATTGTATCAGCAGTTTCTCCTGATTGACTAATAACTATCATCAAAGTGTTTTTATCAATTATTGGATCTCTATATTTAAACTCAGAAGCTATATCTAGCTCTACTGGTATTCTTGCAAGTTTTTCTATAACATATTTACCTACAGCTCCTGCATGGTATGCAGTTCCGCAAGCTACAATATATATCTTATTTAAATTTTTAATTTGCTCTTTAGTTATATATATATCGTCTAGAGTGATTGGTTCCCCTAAAACTATTCTTGAAGTCATTGTATCTCTGATTGCTTTTGGCTGTTCATGGATTTCTTTAATCATAAAGTGCTCATATCCACCTTTTTCAGCTGCAGCTGCATCCCAAGTTACATGGAAAACTTCTTTATTTATAGTTTCTCCTTCTATATCAATAAGCTTTATTCCATCATTTGAGATAACAACAAATTCATTATCTTCTAATAAATATATCTCTCTTGTATGATTGAGTACTGCTGGTATATCTGACGCTACATAAAATTCATTTTCTCCAAGTCCTACTATTAATGGACTATCTTTTCTTACTGCTACTAATTTATCTGGCTCATCACTACATAATACTGCTATTGCATAGCTACCTTCCATTTTAGTTGTAGCCTTCATTACCGCATCAACTATATTTCCTTTGTAGTAGTAATCTATAAGGTGTGGTACAACTTCTGTATCAGTTTCAGACACGAATTTGTATCCTTTTGCCATTAACCATTCTCTTAAATGAATATAATTTTCAATAATCCCATTATGAACTACACTAATAGTCCCTTTTTCATTAGTGTGTGGGTGAGAATTTTCATCTGATGGTTTACCATGAGTAGCCCATCTTGTATGTCCTATACCAACATGACCTTTAAGTGGAGCTTCTAATAATTCAGCTTCTAAATTTGCAAGTCTTCCTTTGCATTTAGTAACACTTAAAACTCCATTATCTATAATTGCGACTCCTGCTGAATCGTATCCTCTATATTCTAATTTTCTAAGCCCCTCCACCAATATTGGTTGAGCCTCTTTACTTCCAAAATATCCAACTATTCCGCACATATTCATCTTCCTCTCAAATTCAATTTTTTTGTATGTTAATTAAGCATAAATTGATTCATTTTTCATAATTATTAAAAACAGTACTTATCCTTGTCCTAACCATAATATACTTATATGGAACAACTTGTACTATATAATTATTAATGAATATATACTAATCAACCCATCATCTAAAGATGCTGTAATATTTATGAAGGTTTTAACACCAGATTGATCTTGTTACGAAAATCACTTCTCGCTTTTATCAATCGTTAACGGTAGTGCGCTACCGCGGGGCATCCGCCGAAGATTCGATACTCCCCATCCTCGTCAACTCACAATACATTATAATTATTTATGTTTCCTTGTGAGCTCTGGCGCTTTTAAATCATTTAATTTCATCTATCCTCCTTTACCTGAATATTTAACATTCAATTCATACTTCAATCTATTTTTTAATAAATAAAATAAAAGCTTACGAACCTTACTCATAAGCTTTCAGTCCATTATATTCGTTATATGATCCAAACGTCAATACTTTTAATGATAAATTTATTAAATTTTCATTTTTTCAGTATAATTTCAATAGAGTCTTAACTCCTATGCTAGGTGTTAAGACTCTTCTTATGCAATTTACTTAGGAATACTATTAATTCATAGACTGCTTTTACGCATTTGCTTTTTGTTCAATTAATTTTGCAAGCGAATGTGCCATTTTATCTAATTCACTTTGCACTTTACCTTCAAGCATTACTCTTACTAATGGTTCTGTACCTGAAGGCCTAATAAGTACTCTGCCACAACCATCTAATTTTTCTTCCATCTTCTTTATTTCTTCCATTATTTCATTATCGGTTTCATGGATATCTTTTTTATCGTTAGGTACTGTTGCATTAACTAACACTTGTGGAAGCTCTATCATCATTGCTGCAAGCTTAGATAAAGATTTTCCTGACTCCTTAATTACAGAGGCTAGTTGAATTCCTGATACAAGCCCATCTCCTGTAGTATTAAAGTCCAAGAAAATTATATGTCCTGATTGCTCTCCCCCAAGACTATAGCCCTCTTGTTGCATCTTTTCAAGCACATATCTATCTCCTACTTTAGTTTTCACTGTAACAATTTTTTCCTTCTTCATTGAAATATCAAGTCCTAAATTACTCATTACTGTTACTACCACTGTATCTTTAGTTAATTTGCCAATACTTTTTAGGTGTTTAGCACAAATAGCAATCATAAAGTCTCCGCTCACTAGGTTTCCATTTTCATCCACAGCTAAACATCTATCTGCATCACCATCAAAAGCTAATCCTAAATCACAATGATTTTCTTTAACAAAAGCCATTAAGTGCTCAGGATGAGTAGACCCACAGTCTTTATTTATATTTATACCATCTGGATCATTGTTAATGACTAAAACCTCTGCTCCAAGAGCCCTTACAGCTTTTACTGAAGTAATATATGAAGCTCCATTAGCACAATCTAATGCTATTTTAAGTCCCTTCAAATCACCTGAAATAGTGGATTTAGCAAATTCCATATAATCCTCTACTGCATCTTCCCTAACTATTTTTTTACCTAAATCTCCAGCTATGGGTGAAGGTACTTCTTTAAAATCGCCTTCTATAACTGCCTGTATTGTATCTTCTAATTCATCAGACAACTTGAACCCTTTATTGTCAAAAAATTTTATTCCATTGTATTCTACTGGGTTGTGTGAAGCCGAAATAACAACACCTGCGTCTGCACCATATTTTCTAGTTAAATAAGCTACAGCGGGAGTTGGCACCACTCCAAGACATATAGCCTCCGCTCCTACAGATAAAATTCCTGCAACTAAGGCTGATTCTAGCATATCACCTGAAACTCTTGTATCCATTCCTACTATGATCTTAGGTTTATGAGCTCCATCTGTTAGTACGTAAGCACCTGAGCGTCCTAACTTATATGCAACCTCAACTGTTAATTCTGTATTCGCTATACCGCGTACTCCATCTGTCCCGAACATTCTACTCATATTTTTCTACCTCTCTCTAAATATTATATAGGTTTATTACAGGGTATCCTAAACATAACAACTAAATCAATATGCTAGTGTTATAATTTCGACACCCAAATTGGTCTTGTTTTTGTCCCTATTAATTCAAGTCGCATTCACTTAAAACTACTTTCTAAGTAGATAATTATAATTGTACGTTGTTTATATAAAAGCTTGAACACTAATCTTATTATAGCTTGTATTATACTACAATAATAAGCATTTGTAAAAAAGTCCTAATATATTACATAACATTTGTTTTTCGCAACTAAAAAAGCTACTGAATTACAGTAGCTTTTAATTTTATTCAATA
>DHIM01000245.1 GCA_002403785.1 Clostridium sp. UBA4746 | reverse complement strand
ATTATAGTTGATGGTGGTAAATTCGATTGGGCTGCAAGCGGTAAATTCCCTGATTTTACTACTCCTGATAAAAGCTATAATGGATTAGTATATGCCGACTTAGGTGCCCCCGCATTCGCTTTAAAGGCTAGGGTTCAACTTTTAAGGAACACAGGTGCTACACTTAGTCCTCAGAGTGCATTTTTATTCATCCAGGGCCTAGAATCATTATCCTTAAGAGTTGAGAGACATGTAAGGAACGCTAGAAAAGTTGTTGAATTTTTGAGTAAACATCCAAGTGTTTCATGGATAAATTATCCTGAACTTGAAGGAAGTAAATACAAGGAATTATCTAAAAAATATCTACCTAAGGGAGCAGGATCAATATTCACTTTTGGAATAAAAGGTGGACTTGAAGCTGGAAAGAAATTCATCAATAGTGTAGAATTATTCTCATTACTTGCAAATGTTGCAGACGCAAAATCACTTGTAATTCACCCTTCAAGCACAACCCATGCAGAGCTTAACGAGCAGGAGCAGAAAGACGCTGGGGTTAGTACAGATTTAATAAGACTTTCAATAGGTGTTGAAGGAATTGAAGATATCATATATGATTTGAAGCAGGCACTAGACAAGACGATATAATGAAATAGTGTTTAAATAACATTGTGTTCACATAATTATTCTATACTTGCAATACACTTAATTGTTATTATAAATATATAGTAATTAAACAAATTAATTTTTAAAAATTGAAATCCCCCTTTAAATTTTCAACCATATTATTATGTTCAAAAGTTAAATATTATGTTACATTAAATATAGTAAAAGATTTTGTTTGTAAATAGTAATAGGGTTGTAAGACAAGGAGGATGAATTATGGAGTTAGATTTAAAGTCTCAAAATTTGAAAAATATACTTAAAAATTTAGGAAGTGTAGCAATAGCATATTCAGGGGGCGTTGATAGCACATTTCTTTTGAAGGTAGCATCTGATGTTCTAGGAGATAAAGTTATAGCAATTACTGCTAAGTCATCAACGTATCCGGAAAGAGAATTTAAGGAGGCTGTTAAATACATTGGTGAAATCGGAGCAAAGCATATAGTCATAATCTCTGAAGAATTAGAAATTGAGGGATTTGCTAAAAATCCTGTTAATAGGTGTTATTTTTGTAAAAAAGAACTTTTTTCTAAAATTAGAAAAGTTGCTGATGATAATAATATTAACGCAGTTTTGGATGGGTCTAACCTTGATGATACATCTGATTACAGACCAGGAATGCAGGCGGCTAAGGAATTAGAAGTTATAAGTCCATTAAAGGATGCTGGTTTCACAAAAAATGATATTAGAGAGATGTCAAAAATATTAGGCGTACCAACTTGGAATAAGCCAGCTTTTGCATGTCTATCCTCACGATTTCCATACGGTAATGAAATAACAATTGAAAAATTAAGTATGGTCGAACGAGCAGAACAGTTTTTATTGGATATAGGATTTAGACAGATAAGAGTACGACACCATGGAGATATAGCGAGAGTGGAGGTTAACGCTGAGGAAAGAAATAAGTTTTTTGACGTTAAAATTATGGATAAGGTTGGGAATGAATTGAAAAGTATTGGTTTTAAATATGTAACTCTTGATTTGTTAGGATATAGAACTGGTAGCATGAATGAAGTGCTAAGTGAAGAAGAAAAGAATTCAGTAAAAGCCCTTGATTAAAATCAAGAGCTTTTTTAGAAAGAGACTAAATACTGGCTTTTAGTTAATAGGTAGAAGTTTTGGCAAAGTATTTGCTCCATGGGGCATTATATATGTTGTTAAATTTCTACCCTTTTCTTTGTAAACTAAATTTAGCGCTTCATCTATTGTTCGAACTATTTTAATCCTAGTATTTTCTAGGAATTTGGCATCTAAATTTGAAACGAGAATAAGATTAAAAATTTGAGCAGTTTCACAAGCAAGACAGCCTATATGTTTTGATATGGTATAACGCTTTCTTAATGATTTTTCCCTTTTAAGCAATGTATTATAGTTAGCAAGTATAGATCTAACATCATCATCTCCACCAAGTCCTTCACTACATTCTGTTAATGCAATGAGAGTACCGCCTTCTTTTACGGCTTCTCTTGAGTTCAACAAAAGTTTTGAGGATTGATAAAAATTAATATCTTTAGGATAACCACCTGCTGTGGCTATTACTAAATCGGCTTTTTCTCTTATATTAACGCTGTCAGACTTATCAACATATTTTCGTCCTTGTTCATGTGCTTTAAGGTAATGTCCTGCAACTGCAGCTGATATATTACCATTACTATCCATAATTACATTGAACATAAAACTTGGGTTTACAAGGGCAACTGCTTCTTCCATGTCTAAATGTACAGGGTTATTGGTTATATTTCCACATTTAATTTCAGAGCGCGTGCCGTCTTCTAAATTTTTATTAAGTGCGAGGCCATGATTTGCCATTATTGTTTCATAGGATGCAATGCCAGGTAAAATAGACTTTTTCCCACCTGACCAACCAACTAGAAAATGATATACTATTCCTCCAGTAATTATTATATGGTCACATTCCATGGCTTTCTTATTAATAGTCACAGGTGTACCAAAGCTTGTGTTACCCAAATATATTAGATTGTCTTTATCATTACAATCATGATCTATTATATTAAATTTTCCGTAAAGCTTATCTCCTAATAATTGTCTGTATTCATCTTCAGTTTGATTTCTATGGGAGCCAGTAGCACTAATAAACAATATATCATCTGCCACTATTCCAGTTTGTAAAAGTTCGTCCACGATGAAGGGAAGGTACACAGCTGATTTTTGCCAGAGCCTAGTAACATCCGGTATAACAATACAAATTTTTTCACCTACTTTAACTATTTCCTTAAGGTTTGGACTTGATATAGGATTTTGTAAAGCTTCTTTTATTACCTCTTCCTCAGTTTTAGAACTTGTTGAGGGTTTATTATCAATTACACCAATAATATCTTTTTCATTAATAGAAAACTTAATAGTGCCTTTTCCTTGTTTCAATTCAAATTCTCTCATGATTATTTCCTCCCATATTTTCTCTTTCTATATATTAAACATGATATCTTATATTATGTCAATGAATGAGGTTAGTCAAAATGCCTTCTAAGAAAAAGTATTGACAATTATTTTTGTGAGTAATATACTAAACAGTAATAACTGAATACAACTTATCCAGAGTGGTAGAGGGACTGGTCCGATGAAGCCCAACAACCAGCATTCTTAACAGAGAGCAGTGGTGTCAATTCTTGCAGATTGTAAAATCTGAAAGATAAGGATGTTAGCAAATTTTATGACACAATTTTATTGTTTATTAAAGTTAACCATTGCTGCTTTCCTTATAGGGGAGTAGCTTTTTTTCATTTATATTTCTTGTAGCTCTCTATCAAAAACTTATTCAATTACAGGCTGGAGATTAGGTTACATTATAGCACCTGCAAGAATTATTGATGTTGCGAAAAAAGTTCATGATTTTCTGGCAGTTGGTGAAGCAGCACCTTTGCAAGAAGCAGCAGTTACAGCCTTAAACTTTGATGATAGTTATTATTATGGATTGCAAAATAGCTATACAGAAAAGAGAAATTTATTTTTAAAAGGGCTTGATGATATGGAATTAACATATACAACTCCACAAGGTGCTTATTATATAATTGTTGACGTATCAGAATTTAGCTCAACCAATGATGTTAAATTCTGTGAGTGGCTAGCAAAAGAGGTCGGTGTTGCTGCAGTTCCTGGTTCAAGCTTCTTTAGAGAAGATGTTAATCATTTAATTAGGCTTCATTTCGCTAAAAAGACAGATACATTAGAAGAGGCACTTAATCGTCTTTCAACACTAAAATATAAGGCCAAGGGATTAAGGTTATAACAAGATAGCTTCATTAAATATGTAATGTTTATGTGGGTTGAATTACTAATCTGAATAGAAGTGGAGGGAGATTTTGTATGTCTTTTGCAGCAGATCAAAGTATATTGAGTATAATGATAATGATTATGATAGGATATTTTTTAGCATATAGAAAATTACTTGATGAAAATGCAATTAAGTTGATAACAAGCATTGTCATTAACATCTCACTTCCAATGATGATGCTTAATACAATTATGAATAATTTTACAAAACAGAAGCTTATAGAAGATTCAAGTGGATTAGTAGTCCCTTTTATAACAATAGGTATTTGTTTTATTATTGGAAAATTTTTTGCTAAGATTGCAAAAGTTAAAATAAGTAGGCGTGGACTATTTGTGTCTATGTTCTTTAATTCAAATACTATATTTATGGGACTCCCAGTTAATCTTGAGTTATTTGGAGAAAAGAGTGTGCCTTATGTACTACTTTATTACATTGCTAATACTGTATTTTTTTGGACTTTAGGAGTATATGAAATAACAAAGGATGGAAATAAGAAAACTATAAAATTTCTCTCAATTGATTTTATTAAAAAAATATTCTCACCACCTTTAATGGGGTTTCTTGTTGGAATGGTCTTAGTGTTATTGAATATTAAATTGCCATCATTTATTATGGATACAAGTAAAAATTTGGGGAATCTTACAACTCCCTTATCAATGTTTTTCATAGGTGCATCTATTTACTTAGTGAATCTAAAATCAGTAAAATTTAGCTTAGATATAGTTTGGGTATTAATAGGTAGATTTGCAATTTCACCAGTTATTGTAATGCTAGTCGTAATTATGCTTCCTATACCAGATCTCATGCGTTCTGTTTTCGTTATTCAATCAGCTATGCCTGTAATGGCAAACACCGCAATAATTGCAAGGGCATATGAATCCGATTATAATTTTGCTTCGTTAATGATAGCAATTTCAACTATAGGGACTCTACTAGTAATACCAATTCTTATGGCAGTATTATAGAAAATAACATTTTGTATTGTTAAGATAGAAAATTGTTTTTGCATAAAAGCATGGAAAATTAATGCTCTAGCAAAAACTGCTAGAGCATTTTTATTAATTCACTGTAACTATTAATTTATTAAATTCTATACTTTGGCGCACATTATCAAAATCTTTTTCGGTTTTTGCTGTATTTTTAACATTGGGGTTAATATTAATAGCGAGCTTCAAATACTTTATAGTATTTTTAATATCACCTCTTCTTCCACAAATACTAGCTATACCATAATAACTCCATTCAAACTTTTCCACTTCTAAATCTTTTATATACCATTTAATAGCTTCATCATAATGATTAAATAATTCGTTAGCTAACGCTTTATTAAATCTTCCATAACCGTAATTAGGTTTAAGTTTTAAAGCATGATTAATTTGTTCCATACCTTTATCAAAGTTCCCGCTATATGCCAATGCAATTCCTTCAACAGAATAGGCTTTGTAAAAATTGGGATCTTCTTTTATGACTTGCCTTTCAGTTGCAATAGCTTGTTTATATTGTTGTTTAAAAAATTGATCATATCCTATTTTCCACATTTTTTCTAGTGCTTCTTGTTTTTGCGTAATTTGTTGCTTTTTTTTGATTTTTTTATTTTTATCAGAATTAATTTTGTTTTCATTATTTGTTACAATTACATCACTGATTTTTATATTGTAGTTTTTTATTGAAGCATTAACTACTATCCCAATACCTATAGCAGATAAAGCAACTAAAGTAATAAGACTAAGTTTATATAATTTTGATTTCATATTTTCCACCTATTCCTTACAGTAACCTAATTTAATGGATTCAGTTTTGTTTCAAATTTTTGTAAATTATAATTCGAACTAACATAAATTCTACCTAATGAATAAATATTATTATTCTTATCTATCCAACCATACTCTGTTGAAAAAGCTAATTTATAACCGGTTTGCTTCGCAGCTTTTATTGTATTGGAATTATATTCTCCGTAAGGATATGCTATGTAGTTTATTTTTCTGTCTAATATTTTCTCTAATTTAGACTTTGCTGTTGTCATTGATTTTACATTAGCTATATATGGTATTTGACTTAAATGATCATGTGAAGCTGTATGGCTTTCTATTCGTATATTGTTTTTGTCCATTAATTTTATTTCATTTGAAGTTAAATAATTTTTATCCTGGTCAATGGTATTGGTAATTACAAACACAGTTGCTTTTAAATTAAATTCCTTTAATATAGGGTATGCATTTGTGTAGTTATCTTTATAACCATCATCAAAAGTTATAACTATGGGCTTTAGTGGTAGTTTTTTATCTGTTTTCATATAACTATAAAGCTCATCTAATGTTAATGTTGTATAATTATTATCTTTAAGATATTTCATTTGTAATCTAAAGTTTTCTTTAGGTATTCTTAGGGTATTTCCTTCTTCATAACTGATAGAATGATACATAAGTATCGGTATTTTACTATGTTCTACCACATTAGTAGATATTGGTTTAGAAACTGTTTTTTTACTGTCTTTTATAGGAAGTTTATCTATCTGCTGAGCTTTTGTAATTTTTCCTTTTTTTTGCATATCAAGTTTTTTTGCTATGTTTAAGGCATTTAAATTTTTTTTAGATTTATTGGTTATTAAATTATTGAACCCATAAATAAGACCTATACTTCCTAAAATGATAACAATGGTAATTATCTTAAATAGTTTTTTATTTTTCTTCATAATACACTCCATTTTCTTTTATTTATTTTTGATATTATAATATGATACATATGCTTATATAATATAATAACATATGTGTATTTAAATAGTAAAACTTATTTCATTGACATATTTTAATATGTCTCTAATCTTATTCTTTTATTAAAGTTTACTAAATATAAATGAATATAATAAACTTATGAATAAAAAAGCTCAAAAAACATCGGAATCAATGTATAAGCCCTTATGCAGCGCAAATAAGAGAAATTTATACACAAACGTATGAAGCAACATTAACGCCTGTGCATGGTGCAAATTATGATGAAAACTTTGTAATTGAAGGTGGAAAGTTAAAGTAAATGAAATAACATATCAATTATATACTTTATAATACAAGTATATAGTGGATATGTTATTTTTGTACGTGCATTTATATAAATAATTGTATATCCGATTGAAGGGCATCCTTTAAGTAATCTTTAGCTTCAATTATTTCAAGTTCTGGAATGAGTTCTTCTTTTTTAAAGCCCATAACTTCTATTGAAAGCTTGCAGCCATAGAACTTAACACCTTTTTTTACAGCACCTTCTAGAAATTTTGAAAGAGTTGGGGTTCCATCTTCCTTCATCATAGCCTCAAGCATTTTTTTACCGAATCCACTAAAATTCATATTAGATAGGGGTAATTCATCCGGACCTTTTGGAGTCATTGCGCTCATAAGTTTCTCGAGTGAAGACTTTCCCTCGCTTGAGCTTTTATCAGGGTTTCTTAATAAAAGTAAACCCCAAAAGGCGAAAAACATAGTTACTTCCATTCCTAATTCTTTAGCTGA
>DHIM01000344.1:2620-2964 GCA_002403785.1 Clostridium sp. UBA4746 | reverse complement strand
TCAAAGAGTTACCTATCCATATTGAGGAAGAAACGGTTAAGGAAACAGGAGAAGAATTTCAACAATTATCAATGAAATAACTCATGTTAAACACCTTATTTTAGTTGAATTTAACTAGTCGATTTATTCTAAAAAGGAGCAAAGCGACCAAACTTTAGAGTAAAGTATAGCACATTATAATTTACTACGTAAAATTCGTGCTCTCCGAGGGGATAAGGGCGAAGCCCTAAAAGACATAAAGCATTGATATGACTAGCTTGTATAGGCATACGCATCTTAAAATTCAATTATTATTGTCGCTAAACGACCAAATAGGTCTTATATATAAATGAGTTAAACAATTT
>DHIM01000344.1:923-2309 GCA_002403785.1 Clostridium sp. UBA4746 | reverse complement strand
AACTTTTATTAATAAAAAAACCATATTTAAGTAATGGAAATGGTCAGATTATTTTGTCTGACAAGGGGTCCATTATTTGAATATGGTATATCCCTGAGATTAAAAAGGGCGCACTTATACATCACTATCATGATGTGAGCGAAATTTTGAAAAAATTTATAAAATAAAATCGTCATGCGTGTAAAAAATTAACTGCGTTAATGTTAAAAGGATAAATATAAAAACCTTTAAAAATGAAAATTAAGTTTAGAACAGTATAGAGAACAAAAAAGCACTTACAGAAATGTAGGTGCTTTTTTGTTCTCATTTAAAACGCTTAGATCAGGTTTATTTTTTTGATATTTAAAGTATTAAATAATAAAGGATATTGTAGGTAGTACCTAGAATAATAGTAATGGAATAACAAAGGAATACAGGAGGTAATGATGGATAAAGAAGAATTTATAAAACTTGGGATAGAAGAACAAGTCAAGTTTATTAATGATAAAACAATAACTGGATTAACGGTAAGTAAAGTAGCTATCGAATCAAATATAAGTGAAAGTGTTATAAGAAGAATAATGAAAAAGAATAAATATAAATTTGATAGAGTTAATAAAATATATTCATTAGATGAAACAAATGGAGTTATACCAAAGAAAGAATTAAAAATAAATAGTGAAGTAATAAAAGAGCAAGAAAAGAAAGGTTATATATTTAGTGATAATGAAATCCAACAAATAAAAGAATTATTAAAGGCAAAAGAAGAATTGTTACACCTAATAGAAATAACTGCTATAAATGATGATATAAGTATATTAGATATGGATAGGAGCAATAGGAAGAAAGCAACTTTTAATATGAATATAGAGTTACTAAATAAATTAGAAAAGTATAATGATAACCCAAATGTAAGTAAGAGCGATATTGTTAATATAGCAATTAAGGAATATTTAAAAAGAAAATCAGAATAGATTAAAATTCAATTTATAATATTAGGCGGACAAATAAACACAAGCCAATTAAAAAAGCAAATTTGTTGCGTTCGCTTGCGATTTTTTATTGCCCCTTTTGTGTTTCTTTGTCCGCCTATTTTTTCAGTACAACTGAAAAAATGCTTATCCTTTGAGGATGCTGTGTTTGAGATGTCAAAACACCCTATAATAATAGTACAACGTGACTATACATGCACAATTGGACTATCTTTATAGGGTATATTTTAATATAAATTAAGATTATTTTCAAGAAAATCAGTTTGATGCTACCCACAACCATTCAAGATAATTTATCTTATGTTGTATGCTTTTATATATTTATTTACATCTAAAAATCAATATAATATCAGGTGGTGGACAAAAGTACACGTGCTAATTAAAAAAGCAAATGAATTTATATTAAATACTGCGA
>DHIM01000344.1:0-695 GCA_002403785.1 Clostridium sp. UBA4746 | reverse complement strand
TGTGTGATTATTTTCAAGAGGATCAGTTTGATGATACCCCTAAAATAAAAGCCATTCAAGATAATGTTTATTATATTGAATGTAATTCTGTGTTCATGAAGATCACTTTTCATGTTTTTGAATTCAACAGGTATTAGGTACTTATCCTTTTCTAAATTTTCACATTTAGAATGTTAACTATTATAAATGTGAATCATATAATAATTATGAAAGTTTTAAGATAATGGGGGGGATAGGTGATGCTGCGAGCAGATAATATTAAAACCATATTATTTACAATATTATGTATATGTTTTATTTTCTACTTATTTTTGGGTATTTATAGTTATAAGAAAAATCAAAAATCAAAAATCAACATAACGTTTTTAATTTTATGTATTTCCGCTAGCCTTTGGGCGATGGGATATGCATCCATGTTAATTTCTCCTAATATAGAAATCGCAAACATATGGAGAATGGTTGCTGCCATAGGTTGGTGTTTTTTTAATGGAATATGGATATCCTTCGTATTTTCGCTTAATGATACAAATAAAAAAAAATCCACATTAAAAATACAGTTTATAGTATATATAGCTGCAATAATATTTTTTATAAGCAACTTTATAGGTGAGCCATCTAAAGTAGTAAGTAGTGAAGCTTATGGCTTTGTAGATAATTTATATATTAATACGGCTATTGGTACTGTTTTTAGTATA
>DHIM01000079.1:8995-9272 GCA_002403785.1 Clostridium sp. UBA4746 | reverse complement strand
ATTATGTATCTCATTGGAGAATTGAATAGGCGTACTTGCCATGCAGAAAACTCTTTAATCTGGTTTAACAGTGTCATAACAACCCCCAATGTTAAAGAAAGTTTGAAAAAACTCGCTAGAGACATGAAATACTTAATTAAAGAAGATGAAGCCACAAAGACAAAGTCCTCATTATCGGCTGATGATGATAACCTTGATGAAGCAAAAAATAATAAGAAATCTGGTTTTTTATCTAAATTATTTAAACGGTAATTTAGGCACATTAAAATAAATAACA
>DHIM01000079.1:6710-8841 GCA_002403785.1 Clostridium sp. UBA4746 | reverse complement strand
AGGCACATTAAAATAAATAACAAGTCAGTATACTTGCATCAAAGATGCATTCATCTTTGATGATCGCCCTTTAACCTGTTATTTATTTTAATGTGCCTATCTATGATTATTAAATTAATTATCCACAATATATTAACTTTTAATTTTATTCTAATATTTTTAAAGGATTGAAGTCTAAATAATCACAAGATGTGACTATATACTCTATCCCTTCTATATTTCCTTCATATAACCTATTTAAAGATGGTCCATGTAAATGTCCATATATAACCCTTCCCACATTGTATTCTTTTACTATCTTTATAAGTTTAGTTTCCTCAAACTTATCATTAGTAGGTGGGTAATGTAACATTACAATTATTTTTTTATACCCATTCTTTACTGCCTCATCTAATGAAATTCTAAGCCTTATTAACTCTCTATTATATATTTTTTCATCATGAACCGAAAACCTTGCAGTTCCCGGGCAATTCCAACCACGAGTTCCGCATATAGCAAACTCTTTATAGGTAAAAAAGTTATTTTGAATAAAATCCATATCGTCGTAAAGCAGATTCAGCTTTGTTATACTGCTCCACCAATAATCGTGATTTCCTTTAATAAGTATTTTTTTGCCCGGAAGTTTATGAATCCAATCTAAATCCTCCATGCCCTCACCAATATCCATGGACCATGAAATATCCCCTGCAATTAGTACAGTGTCTTCTGAAGAAACTTTGCTAAGCCAATTCTCTTTAATCTTTTCATCATGATTACTCCAATTATCTCCAAATATATCCATAGGTTTATCTGCATTTATAGCTAAATGAAGATCAGATATTGCCCATAAAGCCATAATATACCTCCTTTATCCATTGTTTAGTCTTTTTTCATTAATGCATCTATATCCATTACGTAAGCAATAACCTTTGCTATTGCATCATATAATTCTAAGGGTATTTCTGATCCTATATCGACATTTGAAAGTAAATTAGCTAATTCTTCATTTTGAACTATAGCTACCTTGCTCTCCTGCGCCATCTTAAGAATCTCATCAGCAATATACCCCATCCCAGCTGCAGTTACAATAGGCGCATCGTATCCACTTTCATATTTTATTGCAGTAGCTTTTTTTACCCTTTTCATTTTATAACGCACCTCATTATTGCTCAAAGTTATAACCTTCAAAATATAAAATAAAAACACTCGTGATTTTATTATTTATCTTTTAAAAATATCTCCATACTATTATACCTTTATATTGATCGTATTAAAACTTCTATCATCAAAAAATTTTCCACAATTGGCTAGTGTAAATTCGTTAATCTTATTGTTAACTTTAATAATGACCCTATAATTCATACTAGATAGATCCTTAATTAAATTTTCTTTGCTAAGGTCCAAAGCTTTAACATAGAATTTATCACACTCAATATCAATATTCATATTGTTATTATTAATTTTAATATATGCATCCACAGTTCCCATATTCATTGTACTGACACTAGTCGCAATTTGTACATTTTTACTATCAATTTTTTTACCTTTTTTTCTATCATCTTTAATAATTAATTTTAATTGGTATTCATTTTCTTTAACGTTTATTGGCAAGTCCAAACAATAATACTGTTCCGAAATAGAATTAAACATTTTTATATCATTAAGTTTTTGATCAAATACATCCATAATCTTTGAGTAAGTCTCTGGTTTTAGATTAAACTTATTTTCAATAATATCTTTGACTATATTTTTAATCTCTTCGGTCTTTAATTTAATTTGCTCTTTAATGAGAACATCCGTAGTTATTTTTTCAATCTCTTTGTAAGCATTATTTATAATTCCCTTGTCTATCTCATTGTCTATCTCTGAAATATTCAATTCTTTTTTTATCATGTTTACAATTTCATTAAGCGAATTATTTTTACCATACCCTTTAACTTTAGTATTAATGGCATTCTTACTATCTACATCTACTTTATTCATTTCGTTGTTTTGTAACTTATTTAAATTCACTTTTTCATCTTGCTTTACAGTTTCTAAAATTTTAGGGTTTGTATTTTGGTTGTTTTTATCTATTTCCTTAAAATTATTCTCATTTATAAAAGAAATTTCATTATTCTCCATTGTATTTTTAACAGTATCATTATTTAAT
>DHIM01000079.1:0-6516 GCA_002403785.1 Clostridium sp. UBA4746 | reverse complement strand
GTTATTAATATCTTTTAAATTGTTATATATAGCTGAGTCGCCTTTAAATAACTTTATAAAACTCTCAAGATTTCCTTTAGTAAGTTCAATATTATTCTCTCTGAATAATAAAATCCCATCAACATCTAAATTCTTTAAAGCAACAAAAAAGTTTTTTAAATTTATTGTTATTTCATTTGCCTTTTCACTGTTAATATCTATATTTCTACTATTAAGATATTTACCGATAAAGATATCCTCTTTGGCTGGATTCAAAGATATTTTTTCTCTAAAATCAATTAAATTTTTTATATCAATAATATTATCTTTAGTTAAAGGCATATCATGTTTTATCATTTTTTCAAAAATGGAGGCATCAGCATTATCAGAGCTTAAATGTTTGCTCTGAGTAGAATCTTCTAAAATGTAATTTGCCTCTATTTTACCCTCTTTATCTTCATTTACTAATTTTATTTTGAGCTTACCATCTTCAAATCCTTCTACTTCAAATCTCAATACATTGCCATCAGGGGCTTGTTCTAGTGGCTTATTAAGCTTTGCAGGAAATTGCCATCCATCTAATAATTTTAAATCAACTTCTCCCTTTTCAAGGTCCGTGCTTACAATTCTTGCGTTGAATTTTTCTCCAGCTTCAAATGATATTTTACTAAAAGCTTTTTTAGTTTGTTCATTTCGAGGCATTGGAGTATTCCTAATTATTGACATAAGCCACCTCCCATTTATTTGGCATAATTACGGTTGAAAAGCTAACAATACTTTATTATCGTATAAAACATTATTTTTTTAAGGGGACAGTTAATAATTATGTATTAGTTGTTAACTTTATCTCCCCAAAAACAAAATAGTAAAGCTAAAATATAAATTTTAACTTCACTATTTTTAAACTTCTCTATTCTATATTTAAAGAATAATATTTTTTCTTTCCTTTTTTAATAAGTACACTACCATCTTTAAAATCCACATCTAATAGAGTAGCATTTTTATCTTCAATTTTTTTATCGTTAATAGTTAAACCACCTTGCTCAATTAATCTTCTTGCCTCTGCTTTTGAAGGTACCACTTTAGTATGAACTAATATATCCATTAATCCCGCGTTTTTCATGCCCTCTGGTATAAATATGGTCGGCACGCTACTCATATTAGTTCCGGCACCAAATAAAGCCTCTGCTGCGCTCTGAGCTTTAACTGCTTCTTCTTCTCCATGGATAAGTTTTGTAACTTCATAAGCTAAAACTTTTTTAGCTTTATTTATTTCTTGATCTTTTAAAGCACTTAGGCGCCTTATTTCATCCATCGGTACAAAAGTCAGTAATGATAAGCATTTTTCTACATCTAAGTCATTAATATTTCTAAAGTATTGGTAAAAATCATAAGGCGATGTTTTATTTGCATCAAGCCATAAAGCACCATTTTCTGTTTTACCCATCTTCTTGCCATCACTATTAGTGAGCAATGTGCAGGTCATTCCATAAGAAGCTTTACTTTCTTTTCTTCTTATTAGTTCCATTCCAGCAATTATGTTAGACCATTGATCATCTCCACCTAATTGCATGCTACACCCATATTTTTGATTTAATACTAGAAAATCATATCCTTGCATAAGCATGTAGTTAAACTCAAGGAAAGATAACCCTTTTTCTAATCTCTGTTTAAAACACTCCGCAGTTAACATTCTATTTACTGTAAAGTGTGCTCCTATATCTCTTATAAAGTCTACATAATTTAAGTTTAGTAGCCAATTAGCATTGTTTTCAAGGATTGCTTTGTCATCACTAAAATCTATAAGTCTTGAAAGTTGTGATTTTATACAGGTTATATTATAATCAATTTCTTCTTTAGAAAGCATTTTTCTCATGTCCGTTTTTCCGGATGGATCACCTATCATTGCAGTTCCACCGCCAACTAAAGCTATAGGTCTATGCCCGGCCCTTTGCATATGCGCCATAAACATCATAGCAATAAAATGACCAATATGTAGGCTATCTGCTGTTGGGTCAAACCCTATATAAAAAGTTACTTTTTCTTTTCCTAATATTTTTTTCATTTCATCCTCGTGAGTAAGTTGTTTTATGTATCCTCTCTCTACAAGTGTATCATATACATTTTCCATAATTTATTCCTCCTTATTTTGATTTTCTTTTATTTTATGAAATAAAAAAAGCGCCCCTAAGAAAGGGACGAAATAATTCCGTGGTACCACCCAAATTGATTTAACAATCCGCTTTTTCCTTATAACGTAAGGTCAACCCGTCTCAGCCTACTTTAATCATCACCTACGCAGCTGTTCATCATCTTTGATGCCGCACTTTATTTCAGCCTAAAGCTCCAGAATGTATTTCAATGTATTCATTAACTAGTTCACACCTACCACTAGCTCTCTTAATAATTCCTACAGTTACTTTTTTCTTTCATAGCCTTTTAGATATATTTTTTTATGTTATTAATTATACATATGTTTCTATTGCATATCAAACAAGCTAAATGGTCATTTATCGCACTTATATGGTTTTAGCCTCTAATTACTCCAATTTTCATACATTTTCTATATTAATAATAAATATAGTTCTAAAACCTGCATAAACCTTAAGTCACCTTCAAATAAATTTTTTAATTCCTGGAAAAATCACCTTAAAAGTATTATCATGTTTTGAATCCACAAATAATACCCTACCGTATTTAATAAAAGCTTTTTTCATTCGTGCAAAACCACTTCCGGATTTTATAAATCTTTTTCTATCATCTAAGGCTATTAACTTATCATATATCCACATGTTTCTTTTTAAATAATTATGAGTATTAATTTCATTTGAAAGTAATAGATTCCCAGGGCTAACTACACTTACACTGTTGTAACTTACTATTATTTCTATTTCCTTATAAAATATAGTATAATCCCTATAAAGTATTGCATTTTTTACAGCCTCATGTACTGCACTTATAGGATAGTTCATGGGAAATGTTTTTTTTAAAAATTCCTCTACTCTATCCAGCATATTTAATAGATTTCCTTGAACAATTATAACTTCATCAGAACTATTTTCTATCTTGTTTATTATCTTTATCATATTATGAGGTAGGTAAATACTATTAACCTCAGAAAACACCAATAAACCTCCAAGTGTAACTACTCTTTTATTATAATCTCTTTCAATAAAAGTTATCCCTGCGTTGTCCATAAGTCCTACCCTATTTTCATCATTTACTATTATGCCCTTATTTAATAAATATTTATTAATCATATCAAAATCCAAACTATTAATATCACTATTTATAATAGGCGTAGTTTCAATATTAAGGCTTAAATTTTCTTGTAAACAGGAGATTAATTCTTCTTTTCGCATAGTATCTGTTGTAGAACCTCGTCTTATGCAAAAAGCCCCATTTTCCCTTAATTGGTATGGCTTCTGACCACCATCATATATAGTTATAATTGCTAAGTTCTTGCTTTGGTATGTTACAAAATCTATGGATACTGGAATTGGTGGTTCACACCGTGAGCTAATAATTTGTTGAATTTGTTCTTCTTTAAATTCGTAATCACTAATGCCTATAATTCTTTTTGTTTTATCTTCAACTCCAATAACGATATATCCACGTCCTCCACGAGAATTCGCTATAGCAGATATGTCTTTCGCTAATTCTTTTTTACCACTTTCCGTTACTGTATCCAGCTTTTGCTTAAAATCTAATTTTGTACCCTCATCTCTCTTTAACAACATTTTAATTTTTTTTAAATCCATATATTTCACCCCAAATGCGCTATATAATATACTATGTTTTTAGTTATATAATGTTTCGATTATATTTCAGACTATTTTTATAATTATAGTTTACAACAAAAGGCGATGGAATACCATCGCCTAAGTTTCATAAAGAAATCATTTAAAGTTTCTAGAATCACCTGTGTTCATTATTTCTACTTCTACATCCACTTTCAATTTAGTTTTATTAATAATATTTTTAATTTTTATATTTGGATATTTCGCATAAAATTGTTCAGTTATATCAAAGATATCCATACCCATTACCTCATATTTTGCAAATAATATATTGCAGGATTTCAGAATATTATCTTCTGCCTTCGCTTGGATCTTCCTAATATTTTCTTTTGTGAAAATAATACTGTTTTGAGCTTCTCCAAAATCTACCTTAACTTTAATTTTCTTATTTAAATGAAGAATGTTGTTTTTATAACTGACTTCTGTCTTAGTTTTACTTTTTAAAATTTCTAAAGTTACGAATTTATTAATATCACAGGGATTAGTAATTTCTAAAGTACCACTTGAAACATTATTCATTAAAAAGTTAAAGCCCTGCCCCTCATTTTTTTCTATTATACTAACCATTTTATCGTCTTTGATCACCGCTCCCCCATTTATTTCTAACTTTGCCTCTAAGCTATCTTTTGGAATATCTATTATTGGTACTACATTTGTTTTGTCTCCAGTTACTCTTTGATTGTAAAAATCATTTATATTTAGTACTACAGCTCTTGAAGATGTTCCAATATTTTCTATAAGTTCTGTTATAAAAAATCCAATGTACTTTTCTTGAGTAATATTTACCTTCATAAGTTGCTCTGGTTTCCCCGGGTATACTGCAATATACGGTCTTATAAGCATTTCTTGATCACGATCTAAAAAATCTATAAAATCACTAAGACCGAATTCTGCAGCTTTTTGGGTAAATATTACTACCTTATTCTGCGTAAAGTTTAATTTATAACTAGAAGTAGCATTCATATCTCTAATAGCTTCAAACATTGTTTTTCCTTTTCCGTTAAATAATACTCTCTCATCCATCCCTTGAGGTGCCGATCCACGTATACCCTTAAAAGCTTCAGCATATACTACAGGATTACCCAAATCATCTACATCTATTGTTAAGGCAGTAACAAATATAATCTTATTAATATCCTTATAACTGAAACATGCCGACATAGTAAAACAGCTCATTATTAAACATATAATAATCAATGTTTTTTTATATTTATTCATTTTGATCATCCTTTTCAAAAAGACTATTAGATATCTCTCTAAGATCTTTTCTATAGAATATATCCTTAAATTTAAAACTTTCGAGTGTTCCTAAAGGAAATAAATATGGGTATCCACAACTTTCCAAACACGCCATATGTGCGATAAACATAAAAAATCCAATATAAAATCCTGGAAGTCCTAGTACTGCTGAACATAAAATGATAATTATATTCCATATGGATATTGCACCATAAAGCTTAGGAACTAAGAAAGAAGATATTGATGAGACTGCCACGATTACTACAGTACTTTGGGATGCTAATCCTACTCCTACTACAGCATCACCTAAAATTAAAGCTCCAACAATGCTCATTGCTTGACCTATAGACATTGGCAATCTTATTCCTGCCTCACGAAGTAATTGAAAAAAAAATGTCATTAATAATAACTCTAAAACCGTAGGGAGCGGCACTCCGGCTCTGGCAATTGCAAACCTTAAAACAAGTACCGATGGAACAAGTGAGAAGTGAAAAGTAGCAAGAGCCAAATATAAACCTGACAGTAAGCAAGCTACAAAAAGACTTAATACTCTCGTAATTCTCGATAAATTCCCAAAAAACTTATTAACATAATAATCATCTGGCATTTGAAAATTATCTACGAAAAAATATGGAGCAGTAATTACAAAAGGAGTTCCATCTACGATTATTGCTATTTTTCCTTCTAAAAGTTTTGCTGCAGCCACATCTGGTTTTTCGGTAGTGCCTATTGTATCAAAAGCTGTATTTTTATTTTTAAGCGCTTCCTCAATATAATTTGTATCTAATATAAACTCCAATTTTATATCAGATACCTTTTTTCTTATATAATCCACAAGCTTCTTAGGTGCCACACCTTCTATATAACTTATTACAACTACTGTATTAGATTTATTTCCTAAGAACAAAGGTTCGAATTTCAAATCCGGATTTTTTATTTTTCGCCTAATCAGTGATACATTATCTACAAAAGCCTCCGTAAATCCTTCTCTTGGTCCTTTAATTACATTTTCTGTAACCGGAATTCCAACACCACGCCTTACATATCCCTTTGCCTCACAAAAAATTGATTTATCCGTAAATGAAAATATAAGTACCAGGTCCCCTGCCAAAACATGTGCTATAGCATCTTCATTACTCTTAACATCTCCAATGCTATTAGCTGATAATACTTCTTTTTTTATATACTCTAAATCTACAGTTGTAATCTTATATCTGATAAGTGGGTTAATTATATATTCACTAATAAATTTAGAATCACATAAATCATCAATGAATACTCCAAATATTGTTCCTACTTCACACTCTATTTCTCTATATTTGACATCATAACTATTTTTTAATTTTTCTTTAACATAATTTATATCTATTTTTTCCATTTTAATCACCCAGTTTATTATCTGTAATATTTATATTTAATATTCTAGACTTTTATTATATTTAAGTTTATTATTTATAATTTTATTATTTAAGTTTAATATTTTTACATTGGGAAATAC
>DHIM01000267.1:1630-3505 GCA_002403785.1 Clostridium sp. UBA4746 | reverse complement strand
AGATGTGTATAAGAGACAGGCACGTGGAGTGCGTGGTAGTGCTATATCGGGGTTGAGTGAAAGCCTTGATATGAATGGGCTTGAGAGTAGAATGTTATTTTTATCGCGTCGTGGTGTGTGTGGAAATATATTGAGGCAGATCGTTTTTTTAGAAACGGTCTGCCTTTTTTTTGTTTTTTCTTGGATAACGTCAGAACGCTTATTAGTATTTATGAAAATAGCATGTCGCCATTTCCTAACAGCAAATTGGTGAACACCTTTGACAGATCCTTCGATGTAACAGTTGGGAAAATTCTCAGAAAGACTATGAAGTAATAATAAAAAGCATTTAGAGAGTAAAGTAAAGCTTCGACTAAACACCGTTTGCACATCTCATGACATTTAACTTGAACAATGTTTCAGGACTGCTTTGAAAGTACCGGAGTTCGATGTATTTGGTTCATAATCTTGATAAAAACATTTCTAAATTGCCACTGATAAAAAAAGGAATAAAACGTAATTTGTAGAATGTTTTGTTATTAAGTAGTAGAGGGGAAAGTTATTATGGAAATTGAACAATTAGTCGCTGTATCAACAGAACTTGTTAAAAATAATGCCGAGAAAATAATGAAATTTGTTTATGCAAAGGGTCGGGATAAACACCGCGATGCTCAAATCCAATGCGGAAATGCTTTTTCAAACTATTTACAATCAGCTATTGAAAAATATAGTATGACCAAAACATTATTGTACTGGAATGCACCAGTATATTTAGAAGACTTTTATGTAGACCTAGATTTGGTAAACAAGGATAAGTTATATAACACTAGTGATCTCCAGACTATCTTAGATTTAGGACAATATATTCTAGTCAGTGGGACTGGAGGTATAGGGAAGTCTACACTCTTGAAACATTTGTTTCTTAAAATAATTGAAGAAAGTGAGTTTATCCCTATCTTTATTGAATTGAGAGAAGTCAATGATCTTGAACTCACAGATACTTCTTTACTGGATTGCATTTATAACATAATGTCAAATATGAAATTTGATTTTGAAAAGAAGCATTTCGAAACTGCACTTAACTCCGGTATGTTTATTTTCTTTTTCGACGGATTTGATGAAGTTATTGAACAAAAACGCTCAGTAATTAGAAAACAAATTCTATTAATGACAGATAAATACGAGAGAAATTACTATATTGTTTCCTCCAGAGTGCTTAGCGAAAATGTAGGATTTGCAGAATGGTCTAGATTTATCAATTTAAAGGTTAACAAGCTTACAAAAATACAGGCAATTAACTTAATATCTAAATTAGATTATAATGAGGAAATTAAAGCTAAATTTTTGGAAGAATTAAATACTTGCTTATATGATAAATATGAATCATTTGCTTCTTATCCATTGCTGTTAACCATAATGTTAATAACATTCGACCAATACTCGAAAATACCTGATAAAATACATTTGTTTTATGAAGAAGCTTTTCACGCTCTTTATTCTAGACATGATGCTTCAAAAGGCGGGGGATATACAAGAGTTATAAATTCTGACCTATCAAGGGATGATTTCCAGGAAATATTATCAGTATTCTGTGCTATTAGTTATTTTAAAAAAATTAAATCATTTAATTCTGTATCTTTACTAAATTATATAAAACAAGCCAAACAAATAGTAGAAGAAATTAGCTTTGAACCTTTACTATATAAAAAAGATTTAATTGAAACTCTTTGTATCCTTTTAGAAGATGGATTGGAGTTTGTTTTTACTCATCGAACATTTCAAGAATATTTTACTGCTATTTATCTTTCTCGTTTAAGTGACATAGATCAGAAAAGGTTATTAAATAAAATATGGAATGAAATGCCTAAAAGTATTGAAGAGGATATAGTATTTAGT